>NZ_JAKMQF010000009.1:0-44796 GCF_025771405.1 Campylobacter sp. RKI_CA19_01116 | reverse complement strand
TTATGGCTTAGATTTGTGTTGTTGGTTATTGAATTGTTATTTGGTGGGTTGTGGGAGGGGGTTAAAATATTTATAACAAATTTGGGTTTAAGTTTTTAATAGAGTTTATAAATTTTGTTTGAAATTATTCATTGAATGTTTTATTTGGTATATAGCTTGGGTTTTAGTTGTAGGTAAAAAAAAGTATTTGTGAGTGAAGTAAGAGTGTATTTTTGTTTTTTTATAGATTTTAAAATAAAAATTATTGGTTTTATAAAAAATATTAATTTTTATAATGTATTTTATCTTTTTGTTTTTTTTGGAGGATATATGAAAAAATTATTTTTAACTTTATCACTGGGTTTTGCAACTTTATTGGCTAATGAGAAATTATTAAATATTTATGAAAGTCCTACTTGTGGATGCTGTGATCTTTGGGCTAATTATATGAAAGATAAAGGTTATAAAGTACAAATACACAAAAGTGAGGATTTTTTAAAAATAAAAGAAAAAATGAATATTCAGCCTATGTATCAAAGTTGCCATACTGGTGTAATTGATGGCTATGCTATAGAAGGGCATGTGCCTGAAGATGCAGTTGCTTGGCTTTTGAAAAATAAACCCGAAGATGTTATAGGTATTTCTGCTCCTGGTATGCCTCAGGGAAGTCCTGGAATGGAGCAAGGCTATGAAGAAGAATACCCTGTAGTTTTGATGCTTAAAAATGGAGATTATAAAATTTATGGGATTTATAAAGGACATAATTTAGTCAAGACAAACTAAGCAATTTTGCTTAGTTTATTTTATTTTATATATTAATGGTATTCTTATATGAAAAGTTTTTTCATATTGTGGAAAATTCTTAGACGCTATACGTATAGTTTCTAAAGCACTATCGTTCAATAATTTATATTTTGATGGTTTTAATATTTTTAAATTTAATAGATTTTTATCTTTAGTCCATGTGAATTCTACTAAAATTTCTCCACTCATTCGCATTTTTTTAGCTTGTCTAGGATAGATTAAAGCTTCATCTATAGCTTGTTTGATTTCTTTTAAAAGTTCATTGTTATTAGCTAAAGATATGCTTTCTTGAGAAGTTATTGGAGTGTTTTTTTCTTGTGTTATAGTTTTTTGAGGCTTTATTTTTTCATTTAATTGATTTATTGCCTTGGTATTGGTTAAAGTATTTGTTTTTTTAGGTTGCATAATAGCTTTTTCTTTTGTTTGTTCTGGCTTTTTTATTTTTTCTTGTTTAGGTTGTTCGGTTTTTACTTTAGGGGAATCTTGTAAAAATTGTTTTATGGCTATATTAAATTTTTCTTCTTTTGAAGCGCTATGTTGTATATGTAAAAAATTCTTAGTATAAATAAAAATAAAAAATAAAGGCAAAAAGAGAAATAAAGTAATAAAAAATGACTGATTTTTATGATTGTTTATAAATGTTTTCATCTTTTTTGCTCTGTTAAAATTTGAAAATTTTCATGATTTTTATTTTTTAAAATATCAATAATTTTTACAAAACTTTCAAATTTTGCTTCTTTATCACTTTTTAACTCTACTAATGTTTTAGAATCTATAGTGTCAAATTTTGCTTTTATTTCTTCTAAGGAAGCTGTTTTTCCATCGATATAAAATTCATTTTCTTTATTGATTAAAATACTCACTTTGTCTTTATTTTCGTTTATGGAATTTGAATTTTCACTTTGAGGTAGATTGATTTTGATTTCACCATGCGCGATAAAGGTGGATATGCTTAAAACAATAGCTAGTAAAACAAGCATTATGTCTATAAAAGGAATGATGTTTAAGCCTTCATTTTTCGGTAATTTAAGCATTTTTATCCTTAAAAATACGATATGCGTTGCTCAAAGTTGATATTTTTCTAAGTAATCCATTGTAAGCCATTAAAGAAGGGATGGCAACTAAAATTCCTAATGCTGTAGCTTTTAAAGCTAGCGATAAACCAATAACAATAGATTTAACATCAATATTCCCACTTGCGCCCATGTCGTAAAATGTAATCATAATCCCCACTACAGTTCCCAAAAGTCCTACATAAGGAGCATTAGTGTAAATGATATAAAGCATGGTGAGATTTTCACTAATTGCATCATCAAATTTTTCTTGACATTGATAATCATTTAGCTTAATTTTTCTAAAAAACAATATACGTTCTATAGTGCACCATATAGCAATAAATGCCATTATTCCTAAAACAATAAATATAATTAAGTCAATGTAAGTTTTTAAAAATTCCATCTTATCCTCGTTTTATTTTTTGTGATTATATTACTAAAAATTAAATTTTTTATTAATAACAATTATCATAATTGATACAATAAATTTATTTTAAATTAATAATTATTATCATAATATTCCAGTTTTGAAAATTTATTTATAAGAAAGGAAATAATGAAAAAACATTGTTTATCGTTTTGTGTTGCTAGTTTTTTGGTCTGCAATGCTTTATCGCAAGAAGTTTTATTAGATAGCTCCATAGTAAGCGCTTCTGGTTTTTCTCAAGATATTAAAGAAGCCCCTGCTACTATAAATGTGATTAGCAAAAAAGATTTAGAAAGTAAGCCTTATAGAGATGTTGCCGAAGCTATTGCTGATATTCCTGGTGTAGATTTATTTGCTAGTAAAGGAAAAACTGGATCTTATAACATTACCATGAGAGGTATTACTGGATATACTTTAATTTTAATCGATGGACGACGACAAGGGATAGGCGGAGAAGTAGGGCCTAATGGTTTTAATGAAATTTCAAATTCATTCCTACCTCCAATTTCTAGCATAGAAAGAATAGAAGTAATCAAAGGATCAATGAGTACTTTATATGGCTCTGAAGCTTTAGGTGGTGTTGTGAATATCATCACAAAAAAAGTAAGCGATAAATGGGAAACATCAGTTAGTTTAGATAGTATTTTTAATGCACATAAAGAATGGGGTAATACTTATGGTACAAGTATATATTCAAGCGGCCCGTTGATGAATGATCGCCTAGGATTAACCTTACGTTTTAGAGAGTTTTACAGAGAACAGTCGAATGTTGAATTTAGCAATGGGAGCGGACAAAGAGTGCAAGGTGATCAAGCTCAAAGTCCTACAAAAGCTAACAATTTTAATTTAGGAACTAGGCTAAATTACTTAGTAGATGATTATAATACTTTGATATTTGATATTGATTTTTCAAGAAATCATTATGATAACAAAAAAGGCCAACTAGGAACGCTGACTAAGCCATCTGGTGATAATGGGGCTTTAACAGGTGGTTATACAGATACTATGCAAGTAGATAAGTTGGTAACTTATTTAAGTCATGAGGGGGTATATGAAGACTTTTCGATTACTTCTACCTTGCAGTATAACCGTGTAAGTAATGATGGTCGTGAGGTAGTTGGTCAAAAAACACAACCATTTTTAGGACAAAATAGAGATATAGTTGCTGAAGATATTATCGTAGATACAAGATCAGTTATTCCTTTAGGCCAAAGTCATATTTTAAGCGTGGGTGGTGAATATAGACTTGAAAAAATGCAAGATAAAATAGCTAATCCTACGAATTTTGATCAGTATTTATTAGCTCTTTTTGCAGAAGATGAGTATAGTGTAAGAGATGATTTAAGATTTACTTTTGGTGCAAGGTATAATCATCATGAAATTTTTGGAAATAATATTTCACCAAGAGCTTATTTGGTTTATAATCCTACTAGCGAACTTACTTTAAAAGGTGGTGTTTCAACGGGCTTTAGAACTCCATACGCTAATAGATTGATAGCAGGTGCTTATAATTATAGTGGACAGGGTAAATATCCTATGTATGGAAATCCAAATTTAAAAGAAGAAACATCGCTTAATTATGAATTAGCTGCTGTTTATAATAATGACTTATTTTATATTTCAGCAACTGGCTTTCTAACCAATTTCAAAGATAAAATTTCTAGTCAAAAATTCGACAAAGATAGCTTGATTTCGGGTGTTGGAAAATGCGAAGCTGAGTCTTGTTATCAAGCGATTAATCATGGCAAGGTTGAATACAAAGGCATAGAGCTTGGAGCAGGGATTACCCCTATAGAACATTTAAATTTAGATTTAGCTTATACTTATCTTGATAGTGAAGTAAAAGATGCACAAGATAAGACTGTGATAGGAAAACCAGAAGTGGATAGTTTAAAACACAATATCATGTTAAAAGCAAGTTATAATATCTTTAATAAATTCACTCCATGGGTAAAAGGTGAGTGGCAAATAGATCGTTATATGGGTGATACAAATATTAATAGAGAATACTATCAAGATGTCTTTTTAGCTTCTATGGGTGTGCGTTATGATATCAATAAAAATTGGAACATTAATGCAGCAATTTATAATCTTTTTGATAAAAGTTTTACAAATGATTGGGAATCTTATAAAAGTGGTACAGATGAAATTTGGGTAAATACTTATAACCGCATAGAAGAGGGAAGAAGAATTTATATTTCAATCAATGGTAGTTTTTAATTGTGTATAGTTGGGGAACCAAAGAGCTTGTTAAGAGCTTCTTTGGTTTCGTCTTTAGGATCGTATTTTTTAGCGTCTTTTTTAAAATTTTCAAAATGCTCATTTAGATTTGGAGTGCTTTTTACTTCTTGCTTTATAGGGGTTTTGAATATATCCTGTAATTTTTGCGTGTCTATTTTTTCTATTTTTTGAATTTTTATTTGTGCTTTTTCTCCAAAAAGCTCATGAAGTAATGTTTTGATTAATTTAAAACCATTGTTTAAAACCATTCTATCATCATCTTTAGCATGTGAGCTAATGCTTAAAATGTCATCTTCAAAAGAAACAAACTGTGTAGTTTTTTTGAAAACTTCAGCTAAGTCATAATCTCTTTTATATATTGCTTTTAAGAGATTTTCATAAGGACTAAGCTTTTCTTCTTTAGGGGTTTGTTGAATAGAATGAGTTTCTTGTTGTTTTGAACTTGGTGTGTTATCTTGTTTTGAACTTTTAATAGCCTCATCAATGCTTTTTAGATAAGTTGCTTCTATAAGCATGAAAGCCATAACACAAAGCACAAAGCTATCATCATCGCTAGAATTTAACATAGTCTTAGCGCGTGAAAGAATTCTAAAAAATCTTTCATAAATTAACATAGAAAAAAGATTATTTTTGGCAAAAAATGCTTCTTTTAGAAAAAATATCATCTCATCAATGACATTACTTGCTTCATAATCTTCAAATTCTTTTAAAAACTCAAGAACTTTATCCTTATCATTAGCTAAAATGGCTTGATAAAATTCTTCAATTTTAGCTGGATCTAAAAAGCCTAGCATAGCGGTGATTTTTTGTGTTTGTATATCATTTTGACAATACACTATGGCTTGATCTAATAAAGTTAGAGTATCTCTTAAAGATCCGTTTCCGCTTCTTGCAATGAGTTTTAAAGCTTCTTTTTCATAACTAATATTTTCTTTTTCCAAAATCCATTCAAGATGATTTAAGATATCATGGGTAGAAATTTGCTTAAATCTAAAATGCTGCGTTCTTGAAAGAACTGTGGCAGGAAGTTTTAAAGGATCGGTTGTTGCTAGTATAAATTTTACATAACTTGGTGGCTCTTCTAAGGTCTTAAGTAAGGCATTTGCTGCTTGTGGGGTGAGCATATGTACTTCATCGATAATAAAAATTTTAAACCTAGCTAAAGATGGAGCGTATTTGACTTGCTCGATAAGCTCTTGTATATCTTCTAAGCTTCTATGGCTTGCAGCATCCATTTCTATAATGTCTATATTAGAGCCAGTGAGTGAAGATAAACATTGAGAGCATTTTCCACAAGGATTAGCACTTGGTCCATTTTCGCATACTAGAGCTCTTGAAAAAATTCTTGCACTTGAAGTCTTTCCGCTTCCGCGTAACCCTGAGAATAAGTAAGCGTGCGCTAAACGGTTATTTTCAAGAGCATATTTTAAGCTTGTAGAAACAGTATTTTGCCCTACAAGCTCATTGAAATTTTTTGGTCTGTATTTAACAGCAAGAGCTTGAAGCATTGCTACTCATTCATGATAGATAATAACTCTTCATTGCTTTTAGTTTTTAGCATTTTAGAGTATAAAAATTTTAATGCTTCTATATCATCCATTTGCGAAATAGCTGATCTAATTGCCCAAATTTTTTGAAGTTTTTCAACACCTTGGAGTAATTCTTCTTTTCTAGTACCTGATTTTATGATATTAATTGCAGGATAAATTCTTCTATCTGAAATATTTCTATCAAGAACGATTTCGCTATTTCCTGTTCCTTTAAATTCTTCAAAAATCACTTCATCCATTCTTGAGCCTGTTTCTATCAAAGCAGTTGCTATAATGGTTAATGAGCCACCATGTTCTATATTTCTAGCTGCACCAAAAAAGCGTTTTGGTTTATGTAAGGCATTTGCATCAACCCCACCGCTTAAAACCTTACCACTACTTGGCGTAGCAGTATTATAAGCTCTTGCTAATCTTGTAATAGAATCAAGCAAGATAATGACATCTTTGCCTGTTTCTACCATTCTTTTTGCTTTTTCTATAACAAGCTCAGCTACTCTAACATGATTATAAGCAGGTAAGTCAAAAGTAGAGCTAAAAACCTCACCTTTAACACATCTTTGCATATCTGTAACTTCTTCAGGGCGCTCATCTACTAAAAGCACAATCAAATGAGCCTCTGGGTGATTTTTAGCAATAGCAGTAGCTAGTTCTTTCATTAGCTCAGTTTTACCAGTTCTTGGAGGTGCTACAATTAAGCTTCTTTGACCTTTTCCTATAGGAGCAAATAAATCAAGCATTCTACCTGTTAGTTTTAAAGGATCGTATTCTAATTTGATTTTTTCAGTTGGAAAAATTGGAGTAAGATTGTCAAATAAAGGTCTTTCTCTAGCTTCTTTTAATGGAAGATAATTAATCGCTTCAATTTTTAACAAAGCATAGTATTTTTCTTGATCTTTTGGTTCTCTAACTTGACCAGTAACTATATCTCCAACACGCAGAGCAAATTTGCGAATTTGTGAGTTTGATACATAAGCATCATTTACACTATCGCTTAAATTTGAATCCATTCCACGCAAAAAGCCATAGCCTTCAGGTGAAATTTCTAAAATTCCTGTAAAGAGTATAAAGCCACCTTTTTTGGTTTGTGCTTTTAGAATTTCAAAAATAAGATCTTGTCTTCTAAATTCTCTTGGGTTTTCTATTTCTGCTTCATTAGCAATTTTAACTAAGCTTTCTAGATCAAGCAACTTTAAATCTTCTATCTTATAACCTTCCACTGGAATGTGTGTTCTTTGATGTTGTTTTTTTTCTTTTGTATTTTCCATATATCCTCTAAAATGTAGAAAATGTAGTATTTAATAATGAATAAGAGATTTTATTCAAAAAAATGCTTCTTTGTCAAATTTTTTAAAATTATAATATAGCTTTGTAAATAATTTTTAAAATAGTGATTTTAAAAAATGATAAAATATTGTAAAAAATTATTGAAGAAAGTATAAGATGAAATGTAAACACTGCCAATTAAGTTTCAGACAAGATCAAATGATAGAAAAAAATGGAAATTATTTTTGTTGTAAAGGCTGTGAAAGTGTTTATGGGATTTTACAAGAAAATAATTTGGAAGAATTTTATGAAAAACTTGGCAATAAAACCCTAACTCCTGCCATAATAGAACATAATGTTAAAGATTATGAAAAATACATACAACAAACCAAAGAAGGTTTTAGTGAGATTTTTTTACTTATAGAAGAAATTCATTGTGCTGCCTGTGTTTGGCTTAATGAAAAAATTCTCATTAAAAGTGAAGGGGTGATAGAAGTTGATATTAATTCTATTACTCATAAAGCTAGAATTGTTTTTGATGAAAAAAGTATAAATTTAGCAAAAATTATCCAAAGCATAGAAAGTATTGGTTATAAAGCTAGTGTGTATTTGCCTACAAAGAATGAACAAAGAGCAACTCAAACTAAAAGAGATTTTTATGCAAAATTAATAGTTGCCATAGCCTGTGTGATGAATATCATGTGGATATCTGTAGCCAAGTATGCTGGGTTTTTTAGTGGCATGGAAGCTGATACTAAGGATATTTTACATTTTGCTGAATTTTTACTTTGTACCCCTGTGCTTTTTTATACAGGCTCAATCTTTTATAAAAATGCCTATTATGCTTTGAAATTTAAAAGTGTTAATATGGATACTTTGGTAATTAGCGGGGCAAGTTTAGCTTATATATATTCAATATGGGCAATGTTTTCAAGAGCTTCGCAAGTGTATTTTGATTCTGTGGCGATGATTATTTGTTTTGTTTTTATAGGAAAGTACTTAGAGCTTTTAAGTAAGAAAAAAGCTCTTGATACGCTTGATCATTTACGATCGTTTTTAAGTAGTGAAGTAAGGGTTTTAAAAAATGATAAAATAGAAAATATCGATGTAGAAGAAGTACAAATAGGAGATATTATAGAGTTAAAAGAAGGCGATAGAATTTTAATAGATGGAGTGTGTATTAGTGGTAATATTAGCTTGGATATGTCTAGTTTAAGTGGAGAGAGTCTACCGCTTGATGTGCAAAAAGATGATATGATTTATTCTGCTTCTTTGGTTTTAAGCGGGAATGCTTTATATAGGGCAAATGCGCTTTATAAGGATTCTAAATTAGCTAGGATTATTAATTTACTTGAAAACTCCAGTTCAAAAAAAGCCAAAATAGAAAAAATGGTACAGCAAGTAAGTAAGTATTTTTCACCTATTATCTTAACTTGTGCTTTACTTTGTTTTGCTTTTACTTTTTTTGTGTTAAATTTGGGTTTTGAAGAGGCTATGATACGCATGGTTTCTGTGTTAATTATAGCTTGTCCATGTGCTTTAGCTTTGGCTACTCCGGTGAGTTCTTTAGTAGCAATTAGTGCTGGTTTGAAAGAAAAAATTTTATTTAAAGAAGCAGGTGTTGTGGAGGATTTGAGCAAGTGTAATGTGGTTGTGTTTGATAAAACAGGGGTTTTAACAAAGGCTAGCTTAGAAGTTAAAAAAAGCTTTTTGGATGAGAGTTTGGATAAAAATGAGTTATTAAATTTCTTACACCTAACTAACCACCCAGTGGCTAAAAGCATTTTGAAATTTTTAGATGAAAAAATCGATGGCAGAATAGAATTTGAAAAAGTTCAAAATTTTCAAGCAAGAGGTTATAAAGCCTTTTTGGGCAAAGATGAATTTTTGGGAGGAAATGAGAAATTTTTCAAAGAAAATCATATGCAAGTACAAGAATTTCAAACCACGCATTTTATATTTGCTAAAAATAAAATTATATTAGCAGTTTTTGAGTTAGAAGATAGTATGAGAGAAAGCTCTGAAGAGTTGATTAGATTTATGAAAGAATGTAAAATGCAAATTTATATGTTAAGTGGTGATAATTTATCTGCTGTGAGTAAGGTGGCTGAAAAATTAAAAATAAATAATTTCAAAGCCTTGTGTATGCCAGAAGATAAAATGCAAATAATAGCTAATTTAAATCAAACAGGTAAGGTTTTAATGGTAGGAGATGGAGTAAATGATGCTTTAGCACTTTCTTATGCAGGTGTTGGAGTTTCTTTAAAAGAAGGTTCTGAGCTTGCTATGGAAAATAGTGATATTATATTGTTAAAAAATGACCTAAAAAGCTTACAAAAAGCCATACAAATAGCTAAAAAAACTTATCAAATTATTAAACAAAATTTGGCTTTTTCTTTATTTTATAATGCCTTGAGCATGCCTTTAGCTTTTTTTGGTTTGATTAATCCCTTAATCGCGGCTTTATCAATGTCTTTTAGTAGTATAATAGTGATTTTAAATGCTTTAAGGATTAAAAAATGAATGGTGTTTTAATGATGATGATAGGCGTTTCTTTGGTTGCTTTGTTTTTGGCGATTTGCGCTTTGCTTTGGGGTATAAAGAATAAACAATTTGATGATGATTATAAATTTACTACTTTAAATGATAGTGAAGAAGCTTTAAATGATGCGGTGATTTTAGAAAAAAGAAAAAAAGAAGCTTTAGAAAAGAACAAAAAACAGCCCCATAAAGGCTGTTAAATTATTTTTTTAAGCTTTCGATATATTCTTCAATTGCTTTGAAATCTGCTTCTGTTAAACCTTTAAGGTTGATTTTCATGATAGCACCTTGACCATAAGCATTTCTTTTACCTGCTGCATAGTCTTTCATGTATTGCAATCTTTCAGCTGCAGTTAAAGAATTTAAAGCAGGAACTTTGTTAAGATAAACTTTATCTGCTTTAGCACCATGACATACTGCACATTTTTTGTAAAGTGTAGCACCATCTGCAGCAAAAGCTGAAACACCAAGACATGCTAAAGCTGATAAAACAAGTAGCTTTTTCATTGTATCACTCCTATATAAATTGAAAATAAAATGTTTTGAATTATAAGCTTTTTTTATTTAAAGTCGCTTAAAAAACTTTTTTACTTGATAAATTATAAAAATCTTAATAAAAATACATTATAATTTTTTTATGAAAACAAGAGCGTTATTTTTAGATAGAGATGGGATTATTAATATAGATAAAAAATACGTTCACAAGATCAGTGATTTTGAATTTTGTGATGGTATTTTTGAACTTTGCGAATTTTTTCAAAAGCAAAATTTTTTAATTTTTGTAGCTACTAATCAATCAGGCATTGCAAGAGCTTATTATAGTGAAAAAGATTTTGAAATTTTAAGTTCATATATGTTGGATGAGTTTTTAAAAAGAAACATTAGAATAGAAAAAATTTATCACTGCCCGCATTTAGAAAATTGTGAATGTCGTAAGCCAAAACCTGGCATGCTTTTAAAAGCACAACAAGAATTTGATATAGATTTTTCACAATCTTTTTTTATAGGGGATAATTTAAGCGATATGCAAGCTGGAATTAATGCTGGTGTAAAAAATCTATTTTTGATTAATAAAAATTATAATGATGATAAAAACTATAAGGTCTTTAAAAATTTAAAAGAACTTTTGCATTATTTAAAGGATAGAAAATGAAAATAGTGATAACGGGTGGAGCAGGTTTTATAGGCTCTGCACTTGCTTTAGAATTTCAAGATAAACATGAAGTTTTGATTGTAGATAAAATGCGCTCAAGTGCTACTTTTGAAAATGGAAATTTAGAAAGCTTTGGTCATTTTAAAAATATTTTAGATTTTGAAGGTGAGCTTTATGTGGGTGATATTAATGATGAAAGAACTTTAAAAGTTATAAAAGATTTTAAACCCGATGTGATCTTTCATAAGGCTGCAATTTCAGATACAACTGTTTATGATCAAAACAAAGTTTTAAAGACTAATTTAAACACTTTTAAAGATTTTATAGAACTTGCTTTGGAGCTTAATGCGAAATTGATCTATGCGAGTTCAGCTTCAGTTTATGGAGATGCTCCAAGCCCTCAAACTGTAAATTTAAGTGAAGCCCCTAAAAATCCTTACGCATTTTCAAAATTAATGATGGATAAATTAGCAAAAAAATACTTTGATAAAATGCATATAGTCGGGCTTAGATATTTTAATGTATATGGCAAGGGAGAATTTTTTAAAAATAGCACTGCTTCTATGATTTTACAATTTGGACATCAAATTTTAGCGGGCAAAAGTCCGCGTTTATTTGAAGGAAGTGATCAAATTTATCGTGATTTTGTATATATTAAAGATGTTGTGAGTGCAAATTTGCAAGCTTTAGAAGCAAAAAGCGGAATTTATAATGTAGCCACAGGTAAGGCAAGAACTTTTCAAGATATAGTTGATATTTTACAAAAAGAATTAAACACTAATTATCCTTGTGAGTATATTTCTAATCCTTATAAAAATGCTTATCAATTTCATACTCAAGCAAAATTAGATGAGAGTTTTTCATATAAAGCTAAATTTAGTCTTGAAGAGGGAATAAAAGATTATTTAGATGAGATTAAAAGGCTTTATGAAAAGGAAGTAAATGCTTGATTTTTTAAGTTCTAAAAAGCCAAAAATTTTAGTTGTTGGGGATTTTATGGTGGATCATTATATATGGTGTGATTGCACTAGAATTTCTCCAGAAGCTCCTGTAATGGTAATGAAATCACAAAAAGAAGATAAAAGACTAGGTGGAGCTGGTAATGTATATGCAAATTTAAAAAGTCTTGGTGCTGAGGTTTTTGCTCTAGGACTTGTGGGTGATGATGAGAGTGGGAGATTTTTAAAAGAGAATTTAAATGCAAAATTATTAGTAGAAAAAGATAGAAAAACTCCTCTTAAGAGTAGAGTTTTATCGCATTCTCAGCAAGTTTTAAGGCTTGATGATGAAAATGATTTTGATACTAAATTAGAAGATGAAATTATTCAAGAGTATAAAAAAATCGCAAAAGATTATGATGCGATTGTTTTGAGTGATTATGCCAAAGGGATTTTAACTTCAAAAGTAACAAAAGCTTTGATAGAGCATGCAAATACTTTAAATTTACCTATTTTGATTGATCCAAAAGGAAGTGATTTTAGCAAATATCAAAATGCAACCTTGCTAACTCCAAATAAAAAAGAAGCTATTCAAGCTTTGGGTGTAGAAAAAATTGATAATTTAGAAAAAGCTTTGAAAAAATTAAAAGATGATTTAAATTTGGCTTATTCTATTATAACTTTATCTGAAGAAGGAATAGCACTTTTTGATGAAAAATTACATATTATTCCTGCAAAAGCCTTGGAGGTTTATGATGTAACAGGAGCTGGAGATAGTGTTATAGCTATGCTTGCTTATGCTTTGGCTTTAAAAGTTGATATTGTAAAAGCGTGCGAGCTAGCAAATGATGCAGCGGCTGTTGTGGTAGCAAAAGTAGGAAGTGTGAGTGTAAGTTTAGAAGAGATAAAAAACCTCAAAAAAGCTTCTTTTGAAGATAAAATTAAAAGCAAAGAAGAGCTTGTAAAATTGCTACAAGATCAAAAAGTAGTTTTTACCAACGGGTGTTTTGATATTATGCATTATGGTCATATAAAATATCTTGAAAAAGCTAAAAAATTAGGAGATATCTTAGTTGTAGGTTTAAATTCAGATGAAAGCGTAAAAAGACTAAAAGGAAATTCAAGACCTATAAATTTAGAGTTTCAACGTGCATGTATGCTTGCGAGCATGTATTTTGTAGATTATGTAGTGATTTTTGATGAGGATACTCCTTATGAATTGATAGAGTTTTTAAAACCTGATGTGCTAGTTAAGGGAGCTGATTATAAAGACAAAGAGGTAGTGGGTTCAAATTTAGTAAAAAAAGTAGAATTGATCGACTTTGAAGATGGATTTAGCACTACCAATATAATTAATAGGATTGCAAATGATAAATAAAATCGAAAAGGAATTTATTCAACATCAAAAAACTTTAGAACAAAGTTTGAGTTTAAAAGAGCAAATTGCTATGGCTGCTCAAGAGTTAAAAGTGTGCTTGAAAAGTGGTGGGAAAATTTTAATTTGTGGAAATGGTGGAAGCGCTGCAGATAGCCAGCATTTTGCAGCTGAACTTAGCGGAAGATATAAAAAAGAAAGAAAGGCTTTAGCTGCTATTGCTCTAAGCACTGATACCTCTGCTTTAAGTGCTATAGGAAATGACTATGGTTTTGAATTTGTTTTTTCAAGACAAGTTGAAGCTTTAGCTAGTGATAATGATGTGTTGATTGGAATTTCTACTAGTGGAAAAAGTCTAAATGTGATCAAAGCTTTTGAAAAGGCCAAAGAAATTGGTGTTAAATGTATAGGACTCAGTGGAAAGGGTGGTGGAGTGATGAATGAACTATGTGAGCATAATATAGTCATTCCAAGCGATGATACAGCTAGAATTCAAGAAATGCATATTTTAATTATACATTGTTTATGTGATTTGATAGAAGAAGAATATTAAGTTTGGGTTATTTTCCCAAACTTAAATAATATTCAATTTGATCTTTTTGTAAAATTCTAATTAAATTTGTACTTCCTGCAACACCTATTGGAAAACCTGCAGTAAGAGTATAAACTCCATCTTTTTTCATAAGGCCTTTTTCGACTCCAAGTTTTACAGAATTGCTTAAAAGCTCTGTTAAATTTTCATGTTTTTCTATTAATATAGCAGGTTGAACTCCCCAGACTATACTTAAAAAATTTAAAGCTTTTTTAGAATGAGTAATAGCTATGATATCCATTTTTGGACGATATCTTGCTGTTTTAACCGCAGAAGCACCACTACTTGTGATGGTAAAAATTGCATTTGCATTTAAATCGGTTGCTAGTTGTGTGCTTGATTTAGCAATAATATCGGTTTCATTGAAACATTTAAAGGTTTCAAATTTTTCATAAGGATAGTTTTTTTCTGTTTCTATAATGGTTTGAGTCATAATATCAACTGCATTTGCCGGATCAATCCCTACCGCACTTTCTTCGCTAAGCATAACTGCATCAGTACCATCAAGCACAGCATTAGCAACATCTGAAATTTCAGCTCTTGTGGCAGTTTTGGATTTTGCAAGTGAAAAAAGCATTTGAGTAGCAGTGATGACAGGTTTATTAGCTTCATTGGCTTTTTTAATGATGAGTTTTTGTATATTTGGCACTCTATAATAAGGCACTTCAATACCCAAATCCCCTCTTGCTACCATTATACCATCACTGCAATTTATGATTTCATCGATATTTTCAACAGCATCAAATTTTTCTATTTTTGCAAAAATAGCAATTTTGGCATTATTTTCATCAAGTATTTTCTTAACTTCATCAATATCATGAGCATTTTGTACAAAAGAGATGGCTAAAAAGTCAACATCATTTTTAATACCCCATGCAAGATCGTCTTTATCTTTTTGGGTGATAACATCGATATTAATTTTTGTATTAGGAAAATTAATTCCCTTGTTTGAACTAAGCACCCCGCTATTTTCTACTTGGGTTTGGATAAAATCTTTTTCAACTTGCACTACTTTAGTTTTGATGGAGCCATCACAAAGATAGATGTATTCTCCTACCTTTAGCATTGAAAGAATTTCAGGATGATTAATACAGACTTTATAATGTTCATTAGAAAGTTTTTCTCCTTCAAAAGTATCCTTGTAAAAGTCTAGTCTATCTCCATTTTTTAATTCAAAAGCTTCTGGAATTTTTAAGGTTCTAATTTTTGGTCCACTAATATCTTGTAAAATTCCAATTCTTGCATTAAGTTCAGTTGCCACTTTTCTAATAGTAGTTAGATTTTGACTATGATACTCATGGGTTCCATGTGAAAAATTTAAACGAAAAACATTCACCCCATTAATAATCATTTGTCTTATTGTAGCTTCGTTTTCACTTGCTGGTCCAATCGTTGCAACTATTTTTGTTTTTTTTAGCATTTTTTATCCTTTTTATAGTAGTTCGCTAGTAAATAAATCCTCATTAAAATTAGCACCCAAGTATTGACAAATAAGTTTTGCATCTCTATAACCATTACCAAGACAACTTGTAGCACCTGGACTTGGTGTCATATTGAAAATTATACCTGGAATTTCAGTGATACTTGCTTCACCAAGCATTAATTCTCCTGCCTTTTTATCAAGTACTTGAGGACGTACTCCGCCAAAATTTTTAGCATAGTATATATCATCTGTTTTCAAACTAGGAACTATTTTTCTTGCATCTTTTACAAAAAGTCTTTTGTTAATGTAAGGAATTTCAAATAAATAATTATAAAGAATATAATTTCTAATAGTAGAATCTTTAAAAAGATTAAGGCAAATTTTGACTACATTCATGTCTAAGTTAAGTGTTTTGAAAAATTCAGGTAGTGATTTAAAACCATGGTATCTTTCTAACATAGGGATAACTAAGGCAGTAGGGCCAAAGCGTGTATTCATATTAGCTAATAAATCAGGATCACCATGTAGCGCAGCAAATGGTAGTTTTGGATTTTGCACCATGTAAACTTTACCATTTAAAATTTTTCTTTTAGACATATAAAAACTTCCTGCAACCGGAAAGCAAGATTTATCTAATCCTATACCCATTTTATGTGCCAAAAATAAAGAATGCGCTCCTGCATTTACTATAATAGATTTTGCACTATATTCTTTAAAATCTTTTGTTTTAATATAAAAAATATCATCTTTTTTTTCTATAAACACAACTTCTTGATTATAGGCAACATGAGTATTTTTTCCTTGTTTGCAAGCTTGCTCTATAAGATTTTGACTCATCAAGCCAAAATCTACTGTAGTATAAACCGTTCCTGCTTCTACACCCATAGCTACTACTTCATCGGTTCTATCATTTATGCCATCTTCGCCTAATACAACATTAGGTTCTATTTGCTTAATTTCATCTTTAGTATAAAATTTAATATAAGGATATAATTCTTTAAATTCTTCATATCTATTTTTCATATACTCGCATTCTTTGTCTCCAACTGCAAGTGCGAGTTTTTGGTGTGAGTGCATAAACTTATTTTGTGCATTTTGCAAAAGACCATATTTTACAATCATATCTGCTGTTGTCTTAACTTTTTTTGCTTTTTCTAAAGTGTAATTTGTCTCTATATCACCACAGTGGATAGTTTGTGAATTGCTTGTGCTATGGCTATTTAAAGTTGCAGCGCTATTGTATTTTTCTAACAAAGCAATATTTTGAATATTTGTGTATCTAGCCAGCTCGTAAAATACTGCAGCACCAGAAATCCCACCGCCAATTACCACGGTATCAAAATGTTTTTGATCCATTGTTATCAATTCCTTTTGTGTGTTTGATTTTGCTAATAATATCAAAATATAGTTGTTTTGAGTAAATAAATTTTATAATTTCAAGCGCTTGGGTATAGAAATAAATTTTAAAGTATAAAATTTTCACAAACAGCTTTTTTCATACCTCTAAAAATTAAAAATTTATCATAAATTGCATAGTCGAAAAAATTTGCAAGAAATTGCCCATCTCCGCCTGTAAAATATAATTTTTTATCATATGCACTATCTTTTATAAGTAAATATATGCTTTTAAAAACTCCATAACTTAAAGCATCAACGGTTCTTTGAGGGAAAGCATCAAAATTAATCTGTGTATTTAGCTCGTATCTTAAACGTGATGAAATATTGGAAAAAGACTTTTTATAGCTTTCAATACCTGGGAGTATAAATCCCCCAAGATGAATAGAATTAGAAATAATATCTACAGTTATTGCAGAACCCGCATCAACTACAACACCATCTTCTATAGTGTAACATGCTGCTATTCTATCAACCCCTAAATTCTCATAAATAGTATCAAAATTAAAATATGAGGCAAGATTGATAAATAAAGGATTTTGTTCTAATCTTTGCTCTAAATTTGGATTTACATTGATATAAAATACTTTTTGTGTAGGTTCGTATTGTAAAAACTGTTCAATACTCATAGAATAAAATTTTTGCTCATTTAGAAAACTAGCGGTTGTGTTACCAATATCACATAAAAGCATAATTTTTAATCCCTTTGGTAGCTAGATATTCTTTTGCTTTAGAACAAATTAAAGCTTGGTGAAATATAAAATAATTTTGAAAATTTAAGTTTAGAGTTTGGTTTATATTTTGAAAAATACTTTCAAATTCTAGACATTCTTTTGTTAAAATTTTACTTTTTGTAAAAGAAAATAAAATCAAACAACACTGTTTGTTTGTATTCTCTCCATAAATACAAATTAATTTTTTCTTTTTACTAAAAGCATGGATATCTAAGGATTTAGTATTTTTTAAAACAATCCCATATTTTATAAGAATATCGCTAAGCTCTTGATTCATTTTAGTTTAATTGTAAAAATTTATTTTGAAAGAAAAATTTACCATTAGCCATAAAACTTTTTTTATCAACGGCTTCACTTAGTTTATATACTGTATAATCTTTCAAATTTGTATTTAGCTTGATCAAATAACCTGTTTTTTCAAAAATATACAAAGAGTTATTGTGCAAGGTGCTTTTAGAAAACAGAGCAAACTGAAATTTTACTTCATCGATTTTTCTAAGATTATAATCATTTTTAATAACTCTTCCATCTTTTGTTAGTATAAAAATTTCATTATCATTAGTGTTTACTTCTTTAATATTTTCGTTTAAATATAAGGTTCTATTTGGAGTAACAACGATGATTTTTTGTGCAGTTGCAGCAACCATAGTATCATTTTTAACATGAAGATAGATGATATTGTTAAAAAATTCCTCACTACTTACTAAAATTTCTTTACTCACTTTTAGTGTGCTTTTATTAAGTATGGCTAATTTTCCATTAAGCATAGGATATATAATAATGGTATTTAAAAAATAAGGATTAGCATAACGACTATCTTGAGCATATGCTGTGCCAAGATTTTGAAGCATTTTAATACCAAGATTTTTATTTGCATATACTAAGGTATTGCTAGCTAAAATTAAAGCTATATCATCTCCATCTATACTTGCACTCACTACACTTTCATTAAATTTATGAGAAAATAATTCATCACCTTGTAAATTTAAAATCTTAAAATTTCCATTATCATCGCCAATAAGAACCTCTTCTTGTTGCATATTTATAATATGATAATTTTTATCTAGTTTAAAATTAATAATATTTCCCATAGTATCTATAAAGGAATTATTGCTTAATTGTGCTATATTGTTATTGAAATTTATAATTTTACCATTAATACTTTGAGAGCTATAAGGAAGCTGTTCTGCTTGTGTTGGTTGGTAATACTCCCTTTTTGTGCCACAAGCACTAAAAAATATTAAAGTAATGATAAATAAATAAAAGTGTTTCATTTTATTCCTTGATAATGTTTTAAGCTTGTAATAATCTGCCATAAGGGAGAATTTATAGGTATTTTATTAAATTCTATATCTGCATTTTTAAAATCGTTTTGTTTTAGAAAATCAAAACCTACCAATAAGGTATTATAATCTTTCAAAAAGTCTGATTTTTGATTGTTTTGAGCAAGCACTATTTGTTTTAACAAAGGATCTATGTTAAGGCTTAAAGTTTGATTAAGATCTTGATTGTTTTGACTCATCATGAATATGGTGTATAGATTTGCATTTTTTTGTTTTAATTCTTCAAGTAATTTTTGGTCTGAAGGATTTTTCAATAAGTTGTTAAAAATTATATTACTTTCTTGAATATTACTTTCTTGTTTTAGATTGTAAAAATAACTTCCGCTAAGATATGCGATTAAAAGTACAATGATTACAATGAAATAGTATTTGTATTTTTTTATAAAGCGCTCAGATTTGATAAAATTTTCCATCATTTGCTCTTCAGAGCTTAATTCTGCTTGAACCGCTTTTAGATTTTCTTTTAAAGCCATATTTTCCCTTTTTTAGCAAGAATAAACATTATTTATTGTTTTAAGTCTATAATTGTAACATATAAAAATGAAAAAATAAATGATTTTATGTTATAATTTTTAACCTAAAAAGAGTTTTCTTGAGTTAAAAATTAAGATTAAGGTAAATTATGCAAATTGATGATAAATTATTAACCAAACTTGAAAAGCTAAGTGCTTTAAAAATTGCCGATGATAAAAGACAAGAATTGGAAGAACAATTAAGTCAGATTGTTAATTTTGTAGAAAAATTAGATGAGCTAAAACTTGATGATGTTGAAGCTATGACTAGCACTACAAATGCTGCAACTCCATTTAGACTAGATGAAAATAGAAAATCTGATGTGATAGATATGCTTAGCAAGTATGCTCCAAATTCTCAGGATGGATTTTTTATAGTCCCTAAGATAATTGAATAAAATATTTGGAGTTTAATATAGATGGAAAATTTTTCTTGGTTTGATGTATTTGTTTTAGGTTTAACTGCGATTTTAGGTTTAAAAGGTTTGGTAAGTGGCTTATTTAAGGAAATTTTTGGTTTATTAGGCATAGTTGGCGGGGTTTTGCTTGCTTCAAGATATGCTAAAGAAGTAGCAGAAATTATTAATAATAATTTTTATGCAATTGAAAACGAAAATCTTGCGATTTTTGCAGGATTTTTGGTTTTGTTAATTGTAATTTGGGTAGCTTGTATGGCTTTAGGAAATATATTATCAAAGATTTTTAGTATGAGTGGTCTTGGTTTTATAGATCGTATAGGTGGATTTTTATTTGGTAGTGCTAAAATATTTTTGATTTTTGCAATTTTAGTGGCTTGTATTAATAATATAGAATTTTTAAATGCAAGCTTAGAAAAATATGCTAAAAATAGCTATACATTAGATTTACTTAGACAAACAGGTGATTTTATAATGAATACTGATTTTACTCAAAATGGTTTAGATAAAATACAAGAACAAATTATAGATTCTAATTTAAGTCTAAATTCGGAGGTAAATAATGCAAATTGAAAATATTGAATATGATGTTTTGCTTGAGCGTTTTAAAAAAACACTTAAAGATAATGGTCTAAAATATACTAAACAAAGAGAAGTGCTTTTAAAAACTTTATATAATAGCGATATGCATTATACTCCAGAAAGTCTATACGTAGAAATAAAGCAAAAAAATCCCGAATTAAATGTAGGCATTGCAACAGTTTATAGAACTTTAAATTTGTTAGAAGAATCCGGTATGGCTACTTCTATATCTTTTGGTGCTTCAGGGAAGAAATTTGAACTTGCAAATAAACCTCACCATGATCATTTGATTTGTAAAAGTTGTGGCGAGATTGTAGAATTTGAAAATCCTATTATCGAACAGCAACAAATGTTAATCGCAAAAGAATATAATTTTAAATTAACAGGACATTTAATGCAACTTTATGGCCTATGTCCACAATGTAGTAAAAAATAAAGGTATATTTAATGTTTGATAATATTTTAGAGCAACAAAAAATTCAAAAAGCGCAAGAGTTAAAAGAACTAGGAATCAACCCTTATCCACACTTTTTAAAAAAAGAAATGAGTATAAGTGAATATAAGGCTAAATTCACCTATATTAAAGATATAGAAAATCAGCGTGATGAAAATGCTCATGGAGTATTAGCAGGAAGATTAAAGCTTCTTAGGATAGCTGGTAAATCAGTATTTGCTAATATAGAAGATGAACAAGATAATTTGCAAATTTATTTCAATCAAAACATTTTAGGGGAAGAATACTTTGCCATTTTAAAAAAATATCTTGAAGTAGGGGATATTGTTTTGGTTAAAGGTTTTCCTTTTATGACAAAAACAGGAGAATTCAGTCTTCATGTGGAACAAATTCAAATAGCTACAAAAGCTATAGTGCCTTTGCCAGAAAAATATCATGGGTTGACAGATATTGAGCAAAGATATAGAAAAAGATATCTTGATATGATTATGAATAGTGAGGTAAGAAAAGATTTTATTTTGCGTTCTAAAATAGTTTCTTATATTAGATCTTTTTTTGATAACAAAGGATTTTTGGAAGTTGAAACACCAATGATGCATCCTATTGCAGGGGGGGCAAATGCAAAGCCTTTTGTAACTTATCACAATGCTTTGGGTGTGGAAAGATTTTTAAGAATTGCTCCAGAGTTATATCTAAAACGTTTGATTGTAGGTGGTTTTGAGGCGGTTTATGAGATTAATAGATGTTTTAGAAATGAAGGGATGGATTTAACGCATAATCCTGAATTTACTACAATCGAGTTTTATTGGGCTTATCATAACTATCATGATTTAATGAATTTAACAGAAGAGCTTTTTGCTATGCTTTTAGATAAATTAAAATTAGATAAAAAACTTGAATTTGATGAAAAAATAATTGATTTTTCTAAGCCATTTGAAAGAATTACTTATAAAGACGCATTAAAAAAATATGGCGGTTTGGATGATGAGCTTATTAATAATAAAGAATTAATTTTGGAAAAGCTAAAAAAAGATGGATTTGAAGCCAATGAAAAATTGGAATTAGGTCATTTACAAGCTGAACTTTTTGATAATTATGTTGAAGATAAATTGATTGATCCTACTTTTGTGATAGATTTTCCTATTTCTATAAGTCCTTTATCTAGAAGAAGTGATAAAGATGCAGATATTGCTGAAAGATTTGAGTTGTTTATCGCAGGTAGAGAAATTGCTAATGGATTTAATGAGCTTAATGATCCTCTAGATCAATATGAGAGGTTTTTAAAGCAAATTGAAGCAAAAAATGCAGGTGATGAAGAAGCATGCGAAATGGATGAAGATTTTGTTAATGCATTAGGTTATGCTATGGCACCAACTGCAGGACAAGGTATAGGAATAGATAGATTGGTTATGCTTTTAATTAATAAAAAATCAATTCGTGATGTAGTGCTTTTCCCAGCCATGAGGCCACTTAAAAATGAGATAAAAGGAGAGTAAATGTTGGAAAAATTTGATAAAGAAATTTTTGATTTAACCCAAAAAGAGTTAGCAAGACAATGTGATGGTCTTGAAATGATAGCAAGTGAAAATTTTACCATACCAGAAGTTATGGAGGTAATGGGAAGTATTTTAACAAATAAATATGCAGAAGGCTATCCTGGTAAAAGATATTATGGTGGATGTGAATTTGTTGATGAGATTGAAACGATTGCTATAGAAAGATGTAAAAAACTTTTTAATTGTAATTTTGCCAATGTGCAACCTAATTCAGGCTCACAAGCAAATCAAGGTGTATATATGGCATTGTTAAATCCAGGTGATAGAATTTTGGGTATGGATTTAAGCCATGGAGGACACCTAACTCATGGTTCTAAAGTAAGTTCTTCTGGAAAGGTTTATGAAAGCTTTTTTTATGGAGTTGAGCTTGATGGAAGAATTAATTATGATAAAGTTAGAGAGATAGCAAAAGAGATTAAACCAAAACTTATTGTTTGTGGTGCTAGTGCTTATCCTAGAGTGATTGATTTTGCCAAATTTAGAGAAATAGCAGATGAAGTTGGCGCGTACTTGTTTGCTGATATTGCACATATTGCAGGCTTGGTTGTAGCGGGTGAGCATCCTAGTCCATTTCCTTATGCTCATGTTGTAAGTTCTACTACACATAAAACTTTAAGGGGTCCAAGGGGTGGGATTATCATGTGTAATGATGAAGAAATTGCTAAAAAGATAAATTCTGCAATTTTTCCAGGCATTCAAGGTGGTCCATTAATGCATGTAATTGCTGCTAAGGCTGTTGGATTTAAATATAATTTAAGTGATGAGTGGAAAATTTATGCTAAGCAAATCATCAAAAATACTGCTACTTTGGCACAAGTTTTAATAGATAGAAAATATGATTTAGTCAGCGGTGGTACTGATAATCATTTGATTTTATTAAGCTTTTTAAATAAAGAATTTAGTGGTAAAGATGCAGATTTAGCGCTAGAAAGAGCAGGTATTACAGCTAATAAAAATACTGTTCCAGGTGAAACTAGAAGTCCTTTTGTAACGAGTGGTTTAAGACTTGGAACAGCAGCTTTAACAGCAAGAGGTTTTAAAGAAGAGCAAATTTCTATTGTTGCAAATTATATAGCTGATATTTTAGATGATATACAAAATACAAAATTACAAGAGGAAATTAAGGTTAAACTGAAGGATTTAGCAAGTAATTTTATTATTTATGAAAGGGCTTTATTTTGATTACAACAATGGATTTAGCTTTAATTAAAATGGTTACAAGCCATTATTATATAAAGCGTGATACTATAGTAAATAAATACGAATACAAGGGTAGAATTTTCTTTGATAAATTTGAAAAAGTTAATGCCCCATTAACTGCTAGTGTTATACAAGAGCATATGGAAAAAAAGATAATCGTGGCGCATTCTTTGATTAATAGTTTTGATAAGGTTGAAAATATTGTATTTGATTATAACGGTTTTAACGCGGAGCGTTTTTGGCATAGAGCGCAGCTTGTTTTAAGAGAAGAAGGTTTTATTAATTTTACTGCTTATAGAACAAGAACTAATAATCATTTACATTTGTATATTCATAAAGGACATACAACTTTTAACGAGGCTTGTTCTTTGGGCTCAAAACTATCTTTGCTTTTTTCTCAAAAGATGCCAGTAGAGTGGAAGGTTTTTCCTAGTATGGATATACCTAGAGAATTTAATATATTAACCTTGCCTTATGAAGTTTATCAAAAAGAACGCGGTGCTTCTTGGTCTAAACATATGTAATTTTGAAAGGATGAAAAATGGAAGAAAACAATAAAAACGAATTTGATGATATAATTTTGCAAAAAAGCAATAAAAGCGAAAAACTTAAAAAAATTTTACTTAGATCGATTATTTTAATCATTGTATTTTTAGTTGTTATGATAGTAATGAAGCTAATTAATGACCCAGGTGAAGAAAAAACATTACAAATGCCATCAGAACCACAAGAGCAAGCTGCTTATGAAAATAATTTTAATTCTTTGCCTATTACAGATAGTGCTAAAGAAGAGGATGAATTTGAAGCTTTAGCTAGAAAATTAAAAGAAGAGAGTTCTTTGAATGATACAAATACTACCATAGAAGAAAAGCAAGAAGTTCCAAGTAATAGTGTTTTAGATCAAATTACTACAATAGAACCAAAAGAAGAGCCAGCTAAGGTGGAAGAAAAACAAGAAGAGATTAAACCTATAGAAAAATCTATAGAAAAATCAACTCAAAAACCTTCTGAAAAACCAAAAAATAATATAGTTGAGCAACAAAAAGCTCCAGAGCAAAGCAATACAAATGAATTATTTGAAAGTATCAAAACACCAAATGTTCAAACACAACTTCCTTCAGGTGCTTATATTCAAGTTTTTTCTTTAAATAGTTTAGATCCTAAATCAAAAGAATTAAATATACTTAAAGAAAATGGATATGATTATAAAATTTATAAAACAACAGTAAATGGCAAAGAGCTAACGAAAGTTTTAGTTGGACCTTATAAAGAGAGTGAATTAAAGACCGAATTAGAAAAAGTACGTTCTAAAATTGCAAAAGGTGCTTTTACATTTAGAGTAAAATGAAAACTTTTGCAGTTATAGGTGACCCTATTATGCATTCTAAATCTCCAAGAATGCATAATAATGCCTTGCAAACACTCAAAGAAGACGCAGTTTATACAAGATATCATCTAAAAGATAAAGCAAAACTAAAAGAGATTATTCAAAAGTTAGATGGTGCTAATATCACCATACCTTTTAAAGAAGCAGCTTGTAAAATAGCTGATTTTAAAGATGAAAGTGTTATACATATAGGCTCTGCTAATACTTTATTAAATAAAGATAATAAAATTTATGCTTATAATACAGATTATTTGGGATTTTTAAAAGCAATTGAGGATTTTTCTTTTATCAAAAATGCTTTGATTTTGGGTGCTGGGGGTACAGCTAAAGCTTTAGCATATGCTTTAAAATCTATATATATTGAAGTTACAGTAGCAAATCGTTCTAGTGCTAGATTTGAAAATTTAGCTAGCTATCCATGTTTTTTATATAATCAACTTGATTTAAGTAAAAAATTTGATTTGATTATCAATACAACTAGTGCAGGTTTAAATGATGAGAAATTACCTTGCCAAGAAGAGATTTTAAAAAGTATTTTTCAACATGCCAAATATGCTTTTGATGTGATATACGGTAAAAATACACCTTTTTTAAAATTAGCAAGAGAAAATGGCTTAAAAATAAAATCTGGTACACAAATGCTTTTATGGCAAGGTGTTTTTGCTCTTGAGTTATTTTTAGAATGTCAAAAAACAGAAGAAATTTTTAAAGCCATGAAAATGGCTTTAAAACTTCCTTAGTGGCTAAACCAAGATTTGATTTTATCAAGCAAACTTTCTTGTTCTATAAAGCCTTCTTCATCTGCTAAGCCAAAACTTTTCTCAAGCTGCAATAGTAGATTTTTTTGTTCATCAGTAAGCGTTTTTGGAAATTTTATTTCAATTTGTACAATATGTGAGCCTAATTTTCCATTGTGAATATTTTTAACACCTTCGTTGGCTAATTCGAATTTTTGTTTATCTTTTGCACCGACTGGAAGTTTAAGATCAGCCTCTCCTCTTATAGTGGATACTTTAATAGTTTTTCCAAGAGCAGCTTGGGTAAAAAATACAGGTACTATGGTATAGATATCATCATCATGTCTGATAAATTTATCATCATCTTCTACGATGATTTTGATATATAAATCACCTCTTTGAGAAGAATTTGGAAGCTCATTTGCTTTATTTTGTACCCTAAGACTCATACCGCTGTCTATACCTTCTGGTATATCAAGTTCTATATGATCTTTTATTTCTTCATAGCCATTACCATGACATGTTTTACATTTATCTTTTATAATCTGACCACTACCTTTACAATGATCACAGCTTTGCACAAAGGTCATAAAGCCTTGTCTAACACCAACTTGCCCTTTTCCTCCGCAATGAGGACAAGTATCTAATTTTCCATTTTCTGAACCACTTCCTTTGCATGATTTACAAAAACTTTTATAGGTAAAATCGATCTTTTTTTTGCAACCAAAAACAGCTTCTTTAAAGCTAATTTTTGTCGTTATTTTTAAATCTTGAGGATATTTATTTCCTTTTTCTTTTTTACGCGTTGAGCTGCCAAAACCAAATCCATCTCCAAAAAAGCTCGAGAATATATCCCCTAAATCAACATCTCCAAAACCTCCAAAACCACCGGCTTGACCTTTAAGTCCTTCTTTTCCGTATCTATCATATATACTTCTTTTTTCATCATTGCTAAGCACCTCATAAGCTTCATTTACAAGCTTAAATTTCTCTTCTGCTTCTTTGTCTCCTTGATTTCTATCAGGATGATATTTTAAAGCCATCTTTCTGTATGCTTTTTTTATGGTTTCTTTATCTGAAGTTTGGGAAATTTCTAGTATTTCATAATAATTAAGTTCCACTTTTTTCCTCTCTTGAAAAATTAATATTGTAATTTTAGCAAAAAAATAAATGAATAGTTAAATTATGTGTTATAATGTTAAGTTCGTAACATATTTTCACTAAAGGGGTAGAGATGATTAATGTTTTAATGATCGAAGATGATCCAGATTTTGCAGAGTTTTTGGCAGAATATTTGGCCCAGTTTAATATAAAAGTTACTAATTATGAAGATCCATATTTGGGAATGAGTGCTGGTATAAAAAACTATGATTGTTTAATTCTTGATTTAACTTTACCTGGACTTGATGGTCTTGAAGTTTGTCGTGAAATAAGAGAAAAATATAGTATTCCTATTATTATTTCTTCAGCTAGAAGTGATTTGAGTGATAAAATTGTAGGACTTCAAATAGGTGCAGATGATTACCTGCCAAAACCATATGATCCAAAAGAAATGCACGCAAGAATTATGAGTTTGATTCGTCGTTCTAAACGAACCAATGAAACTCCCGAGAAAATAATCAATTCGGCATTTAAAATTGATGAAAAAAGACATGAGATAAGTTATAATGATGAGGTTTTGGTTTTAACTCCTGCTGAGTATGAAATTTTAAGCTATATGATAAGACAACATGGTTTTTCGGTTAGTAGAGAACAACTTGTGTATCATTGCAAAAGCTTAAAAGATAAAGATTCTAAAAGCTTAGATGTTATTATTGGTAGACTTAGAACTAAAATTGGTGATAGCTCAAAAGCGCCAAAACATATTTTTTCAGTTAGAGGAATAGGATATAAATTAATAGGATGAAAGTAACTATTAATCTTAAAATCACCGTTCTTTTTGCAACAGCTTTTTTATTTGTTTGTGCCTTGTTTGTGCTTTTAGGAAAGGTTCAGATTGATTCTTATTTAACCAACGAACAAGGAAGACAAAAAGAAATTGTAGAAAAAATAATATATAATCTAGAAAGAAAAGAAGATTTTTCAATACATGAGTATCTTCTTTCTAAATCTTTTAAATTAGTTGAAAATGATCGCAGCGCAAAACATATCATTGCAAAAGGTGAAAAGGTATTTAGGATTAATTCTTTGTATGGAAGTTTTTCTTCTATTATTTATCATAATCAAATTTTTTTCTATGTAGAAAGATTGAATGCGAAACATCTTTATGAATTAAATGCTTCTACGCGTTTAGAATATTTATTTTTATTAAGTTTCTTTTTTAGTTTGATTTTGATTATATTTTTATATTTTTCAGTATTAAGATCTTTAATGCCTTTAAAAATTCTAAAAAAGAAAATTAAAAATATTAGTGCAGGTAAAATTGAACCTTTATCTGAATACTCTCAGATTAATGATGAAATTTCAGAAATATCTTTTGAATTTGACCATGCTATCAATAAAATTCAAGAGCTTGTAAAATCAAGGCAGTTTTTTTTAAGAATGATTATGCATGAACTTAAGACACCTATTGGCAAAGGTAGAATAGTTTGTGAAATGTTAGATAATCAAAAGCAAAAAGATCGTCTAGTAGCGATTTTTGAAAGACTGGAATTGTTGATTGATGAATTTGGGAAAATCGAAAAAGTCTTATCAAGAAATTGTCAACTTAATTTGCAAACCTATCATTTGAGTTTGATTTTAGAGCAGGCTGAAGATTATTTAATGAGGGATGATTTTTATCAAAAAGTAAAAATATCCTATAAAGAAGATACTATGATAATTGCTGATCTAGAACTCTTTTCTTTAATGCTTAAAAATTTAATTGATAATGCTATTAAGTATTCAGATGATAAAGCGTGTGAGATTATATGCTCTGGGGATTATATAATTGTTAGAAATAAAGGGATGCAGCTTAAAAAAACTTTTGATTATTATTTAAAACCTTTTGTGAGAGAACAAAATACCCAAGTAGAGGGAATGGGGCTAGGACTTTATATCATTAACAATATTTGCAATCTTCACGGTTATAATTTAACCTACAGCTATGAAGATGGCTATCATACTTTTAAAATTGTTTTTTCAAGGTTAAAATAATTTGAAAGGTTTGGAAAAATTTAACGAGCTAGTATCTGCCTTTTCCGCTTTGCCTACTATAGGGAAAAAGTCTGCTTTAAGGCTTGCATATCATGTTTGCATAAAAGATCCCTTATTAGGTTCTAAGCTTGCTTATCATATTGAAGAATCAATTAGAATGATAAAAAAATGCACACAATGTGGTGCTTTAAGCGAAAATGAATTATGTGAAGTTTGTTCTAATATAGAAAGAAATCATAGCATTATTTGTATAGTTCAAGATTCTAAAGATGTCTTGGTTTTAGAAGATAGTGGAAGTTATGATGGGCTTTATTTTGTACTTGATGATACAAGTGAAGAAAATATTATAAAATTAAGAAGCATGATTGAGTATAATAAAACCACAGAAATATTTTTTGCTTTCACACAAGGCTTAAATTCTGATGCCATTGTTTTTTTCATAGAAGAAAAATTAAAAGATTTAAATTTGAGTTTTTCTCAAATAGCTCAAGGTATTCCAAGTGGTGTTAGCTTAGAAAATGTTGATTTTATATCTTTGCATAAAGCTATAAATCATAGAACTAAACTTGATTGATATATTGTTTTAATAATGCTAGCCATTCACTTTTATTAATATCATTTAAGATTAAATTTGCAAAATTACAATCTTTAACTCTGTTTTTAGAAAAAAGCAAAATTGCAATTTGTGGATTTTTTATCTTGTACTCTTGTAAAATTTGACTAATATGCATTAGATCAAATTTTATAACCTCATAGTCTACTAAAATTAATTTAAATCTAAATTGTAATGCTTTTTTAAAGTCACTTAAATTATCTATAGTTTGATTATGGGGACAAAATTGATTAGTTATGTTTAAAATAAGATCATTTTCAAAGTAAGAAGATTTAAAAATTAAAACATTATAACAATCTCTTGCAATGTAACACTCTTGTGTAAAATGAGTATTTAAAAAATCAACAATCTCCTCAATATGAATTTCTTCAAAAGTGAAATTTAAAACATCATCTATTTTTTCCTTTGAAATGATAAAAGAATAATTTTTATCATCTTTTTGGTTATGTTTGTATAAAATTTCACTACTAATACCCATTTTAAGCAAAATAGACTGCAATAGAAAATTTTCATTTTTGTTATTATTGATAATACCTGCATGTATGTTTTTAAAACGTCTATGCTCTAAGTTAGGTTTATAATCATTGATAAAAGGTTTTAATATATAAGCAGAATTATCTAGATATAGATAGCTCAAGCCGTGGGCAAGATATTGATAATTTTGTTCTAGATGTAGGTTTTCCTTTTTTTGCTCATGCAGTTTTTTACCCATTAAATCAAACGATAATTTTAAATTTTCTTTTAATTCTTCTAAAGAGTTTGATTTTGGTAAGGAAAAATATTTTTCTATTTCTTGAATCAAGGTTTTGTCTTTTTTGATTTTATGATTTTTTGAGATTATATAAATACAGGCAATAATAAAAATCAAAATACTTATAAAAGTATAAATGAAGAATAGTTTTTGATCCATAGGATATAAACAATAATAATTTAAAAAACATAAAATTAAAGTCAAAAGACTAATAAATAATATCATAAATTTTCCTTGATTAATTTAGCTATTTTTACATTGGAAAGTGATTTTAATTCATCAAAACTAGCTTTGCTAATTTCATCAAAACTACCATAATAATCTAAAAATTTTTTAATATATCCTTGAGAAATTCCAAGTTGTATTAATCTAGAACTTTGCAAATCTTGTTTTCTTTTTGTTTTTTGATGAAAACTAATTGCAAAGCGATGTGCTTCATCACGTAATTTTTGCAAAAATTGTAATTTTTTATCATCAGTAGAAAGTTGAATTTTGCCTTCCTGAGTATAAATTTTATCTTTCGCACTTCCTTTTGCCCTGTAAGCTTTTGTATCTATTTTCTCTTTAGAAATTGCTAAAATATCTACATTTGCCCCAGAGCTTTTTATGATATCATTGGCTAGCTTTAATAAAGCATCTCCTCCATCAATTAACCATAAATCAGGTGGGGGATTTTTATCAAATGACAAAGCCCTTTTGCTAAGGGTTTGAAGCATTTGATCGTAATCGTTTTTATAGGATAAATGGTAGTGTCTATAAGAACTTTTGTCAAATTGTCCATCTTTATAAGCTACCAAAGCACCGACATTCGCTTCACCTTGCATATGAGAATTATCAAAAATTTCTATATAATTAGGATAATTTTGTAGGTTAAAAAAATCTTTTAATTCTTTTAAAAATAAATAATTATCGCTTTTTAAGTGCTTTTGTGTGTTTATTTTTGCATTTTCTAGTGCAAGTTCACATAAGGCTTTTTTTTCGCCAAGTTTTGGAGTTTTAAGATGAAATTTTTTAGAAAACCTTTCACTAAGTAAATTTTGCAAAAGGTTCATGTCTTCAAATTCTTCATGCGTATAGATTCGGGTTGAATTTATTGGACTATCTTGGGTATAATTTTCTAATATGTATTGTTTATATATTGCATTTAGGTCAAATTCATCTTGATGATTTAGAGTTAGTACTTTATGGTTTGAACTGATTATCTTGCCGTTATTTATAACAAAACGCACCATAGAGAGTATATTTGCTTCATGGTGTATGGCAAAAACATCAAAATCTTCTAATTTTGCAAGGTCTATTTGTATTTTTACACTTAAATCTTCTATTGTTTTGATTTGATCCCTTATAGTAGCTGCTTCTTCATAGTTTTCATTTTTTGCATATTCAAACATTTTATTTTCTAAATTTTTTGTCAAAGATAAGGGATTTAAAAGAGCTTGAGTTGCCTTTTGGATAATTTTTTCATATTCTTGTTTAGAGATTTTTTGCTCACATGGACCTTTGCAACGCTTGATTTGATAAAAAAGGCAAAGCTCCTTACAAGATTTTTTTTGTCTTAGTTCAAATAATAAATACAAAGCATTTAAAAGCTCTTTTGCTCCTTTAAAAAATGGACCAAAATATTTTATTTTGTTTTTTTTGATAATTTTTCTTGTAATTTCAAATCTTGGAAAATCTTCATTTAAATCTATATAAATATAAGGGTAGGTTTTATCATCTCTTAATAATATATTATATTTTGGATGAAGTTGTTTTATGAAAGAATTTTCCAATATTAAAGCATCAGCCTCACTTTTTGTAGTGATAAATTCTAAATGATGTGTTTGGCTAATCATTTTTTGAATTCTCAAGCTATTGTTAGGATTTGGGCAAAGATTTGGAGTGAAGTTAAAATAACTTCTAACGCGGTTTTTTAAATTCTTGGCTTTACCTACATATAAAAGCTTACCTTGAATATCAAAGTATTGATATACACCAGGTAAATTTGGTAAGGTTTTGAGTTCATTTTCAAGCATTTTTTATAAGCTTTCGCAGTTCTTCAAATTTGTTATGTAAAATAGGATTTTCAAAATGATTTTTAAAATTTCCATTAGAAAGCTCTAAGTGAGCTTTTTTATGCTCATTAAAAGTTTTGTTTTTAGAAATAAAGTTTTGATCACTGAGTATTTTTATGTTTTCTACCTTTGCAAAATTACTCATTGGCCTAGCTAAAGTATAGTTTTTTATGAGACTTTTAATCATTTTTTTGGTATTATCGTGATTTAATTCCATATATGCAATGTGGTGCTTAACTAAAATAATCAAAGTATTATTTTTTATAAAGAGTTTAGTAATCATTTGTTGGTGATTGTGATTAAATAAATTTAAAAACTCTTTATATTGAAAAAATATTTTTAAAGGTTTATAATGTTTAAAATCAGCAAGCTCGTTGATGATGTAATGACTCGTTTTAATTTTCATTTAATTATTTTAACATTTTTTTTATTAATATTTCTAAATGCATGTGGTTATAAGGATGCTCCATTTTATGAGATAAAAGATAATAATGGCAGTGTAAAGGAAATAAAAAAATTCCAATCTTTGGAGAGTGAAATATGAATAAAATACTTTTTTTACTTTGTTTTGGTGTTAGTTTTTTGTTAGCTAGTCAAACACATGAGCTAAATTTAGCTTTTAGTGCTTTAGGTATAGGTATTTTAATAATTTTTATATTGGGTTATTATTTTATCGCAGCAGAAGAGAAATATCATATCAATAAAACTAAGCCTGCTTTATTTATAGGAACTTTTTCTTTTATTATCATTGGTATATATATGGTAATGAATGATTTAGACACACAAATACTTGAAGAAAGTGTAAATCATCTTATTTTAGAAATTGCGCAAATTGTGTTTTTCTTAATAGCTGCTATGACTTTTATAGAAGCCTTGATAGAAAGATCGGTTTTTGAAACTTTAAAATACAAACTTGTAAGCAAGGGTTATACTTATAGAAAGTTATTTTGGCTAACAGGTATTTTAGCTTTTTTTATTTCCCCAATTGCGGACAATCTTACAACAGCTTTGATTTTATCCACTGTGCTTTTAACTATAGATAAACATAATAAAGAATTTTTAATCCCAGGTGCTATAAATATTGTAGTAGCAGCTAATGCTGGTGGAGCTTGGTCGCCTTTTGGTGATATTACTACTTTAATGGTTTGGACAGCAAAAAAAGCCACGTTTTTTGAATTTTTTGCTCTTTTTCCTGCCTCTTTTATTGGCTGGTTGCTTACTGCTTATTTATTGTCACGTTATGTGCCTAATATTAAGCCAAATTTCCATAAGGATAATTTAGAAAAAGTCGAGATTAAACCAGGTGGTAAAGTTTTTATTGTGCTTGGTTTTTTAACTATAGCTTTGGCGGTATTTATTCATAGTATTTGTGATTTACCTGCAATGTGGGGTATGATTTTTGGCCTTTCATTGCTTAGTTTGTATATGTATTTTTTCAACAGAAAACAAGGTAAAAAAGATTTAAATATTTTTCATTATATGACGCGTATTGAGATGGACACTTTATTATTTTTCTTTGGTATTTTATCTGCTGTGGGCGCCTTGCATTTTGTTGGTTGGCTTGCTTATGCTTCTGATCTTTATGCAAAATTTGGAGCTACTAGTATTAATATAGGAGTAGGATTTTTATCTGCTATTGTAGATAATGTTCCGGTTATGAGTGCGGTATTAAAGGCAAATCCAAGCATGGATGATACTCAATGGCTTTTAGTAACTCTTACAGCAGGAATAGGGGGGTCTTTGATCAGCTTTGGTTCAGCTGCTGGAGTAGGAGTGATGGGCAAAATGAAGGGAATTTATACTTTTAATGCTCATTTAAAATATGCATGGACGATTTTGGTTGGTTATATAATATCTATTATAGTTTGGTATGTACAATTTCAATTGTTAAATTTGTAAAGGAGTTAGATGAAAAAAGCAGATATTTTAGTTTTGGACTTTGGTTCACAATATACACAACTCATTGCTAGAAGATTAAGAGAACAAGGCGTGTATGCAGAAATTTTACCTTTTAATGTAAGTTTAGATGAGATCAAAGCTAAAGAGCCTAAGGGTATTATTTTAAGTGGTGGGCCAGCTAGTGTATATGCAAATGATGCTTATTTTTGTGATAAGGGTGTTTTTAATTTAAATATACCAGTTTTAGGAATATGCTATGGTATGCAACTTATGGCACATCATTTTGGAGCAAATGTTGCCCCAGCAGGTCATAAAGAATATGGTAAGGCAACTATAGATATTCAAAATGATAGTGATTTGTTTAAAAATTTACCTAAAAAGCAAACGGTATGGATGAGCCATTCTGATAAGGTTGAGAATTTGCCACAAGGTTTTGAGGTTTTAGCGACTAGTGAAAATAGTCCATTTTGTGTATTTGGAGATGAGAAGCGTAAATTTTTTGCTTTACAATTTCACCCTGAAGTGCAACATAGTGAATTTGGAAAAAGCATCTTGAAAAATTTTGCTAAGTATGCATGTAATTGTGATAGTGTATGGAATATGGGATCTTTTGCAAAAACTCAAGCACAAAAAATCAAAGAAGAAGTAGGAAATGATAAAGTACTTTGTGCAGTAAGTGGCGGAGTTGATAGTAGCGTGGTGGCTGCATTGTTAGCAAGTGCGATAAAAGATCAAGTAGTAGTTGTTTTTGTTGATAATGGTCTTTTAAGAAGTGGTGAAAAAGAACAAGTTGAGTATATGTTTAGACACACCTTGGGCATTGATTTAATCAGTATTGACGCTAGAGAGATTTTCTTAAGTCGTTTAGCAGGGGTAAGAGATCCTGAACAAAAGAGAAAAATCATAGGAAATACTTTCATAGAAGTTTTTGAAGAAGAAGCTAAAAAACATAAAGATGTAAAATATCTAGCACAAGGAACTTTGTATACTGATATTATCGAAAGTTCGGTTGTAGGAGCTAGTAAGACTATAAAATCTCATCATAATGTGGGTGGTTTACCTGAAAAGATGAATTTAAAACTCATCGAGCCATTAAAGGAAATTTTTAAAGATGAGGTAAGAGCTTTGGGAATGGAGCTTGGCTTAAGTAAAGATGTAGTTTATCGTCACCCTTTCCCAGGGCCAGGCCTTGCTATACGTATAATGGGTGAGGTAAATGAGCCTAGTTTGGAGCTTTTAAGAAAAGCAGATGTTATTTTGATTGAAGAATTAAAAAGCAGTGGCTGGTATGATAAGACATGGCAAGCTTTTTGTGTGCTTTTAAACGTGCAAAGTGTTGGTGTAATGGGTGATAATAGAACCTATGATAATGCAGTTTGTGTGCGTGTTGTTAATGCAAGCGATGGTATGACTGCAACTTTTTCTCATTTACCTTATGAATTATTAGAAAATATTTCACGTCGTATTATTAATGAAGTAGAAGGAATCAATCGCGTAGTGTATGATATTTCTAGCAAGCCACCAGCAACGATTGAATGGGAATGATTATTTAGTGCAAAAATAAACAAAAGCAGGGGGAAGATTTTGCCAAATGATAGGTGAAATTTCTACCTTGCTAAAAGTGGCAAAAAGTTTTTTCTTAAAAGCTCTCCCTTTTGGTGTTGGGAGTATATAAGCAAATGTTGCAAAACAACCATTTTCCTCTAAAGCATCATGAATGGATTTTAGCAATAAATCTTGTTCTTTGGAATTTAATAAAGCCCAAGGAATTCCTGAGATAATTAAATCTACACTATTGATCGCTCTTTTTTCTAGCATATTTGGTAAAAATTCTGCTGAGTTGACTTCTATATCTATATTTTTTATCTTTTGCTTTAATTTTTTTGCCATTTGAGGATTGATTTCTACGGCAAAAAAACTTGCATTATGGCTTTTTTGTTTGAGGATATACTTTGTAAAACTTCCTGTACCAGGCCCTATTTCAACGATATTTTTTGCATGTTGGACATGAGAAGTTATGAGTTTACTTAATTTTTTAGAGCTTGCGCAAAACGCACCTGTTTGTTTTGGGTTTTTAAAATATTGATATAAAAACATAAATAAAATACCTAAAGACGTTTATTTTGTGAAATTTTAAAATATAATTGTAAATTTATGAAAACAAAGTTAAAATAAGAATTGAATTTTTCTTTAAATCAAGGATTTGGATATGCACGGAAAAATAATGGTTTATGTGGATGCTACTGGAAGAGGAACAGTAATCAATCTAGCAAAAACATTTTTTGAATTTAATAAACACGCATGGCATGATAAAAGAAGTATGCCAACGGTTGGTATGTTTGTTGAATTTAGATCCGATGGAAAGCATATTACCGATTTACGTCCTTCTAAATTTCAAGAATTTACAGATGGTGATTTTATCAAAGAAAGAGATTTCTGGAAAACAGATAGTGATGATGAATTAGAAGATTTAAGACTGACAAGACGCGATGCTTATGTTCAAGAACTTTATAGAGAAACAGATTATGATAATCTTGATAAAATCACATTAAATTTAACTATCCCACAAGCCATTCAAAGATATTTTTATAATGAAACTTTGTCAATTAATGCAGTAAAAGACATTAACACAGATGAGGTACCATATATTATTGATTTTTTTGCTATGAAGCGTTTTTTATATAAGGCTTTAGATACTTTATTATTTTCGGATAATACTATCAATCAAGCTGATTTTTCTGCAATGAAAAATATCATAGTACACCTTGAAATGTCATATAAAGATATGAAAGACAAGCAAAAGCATATCAATATGGAACGCTTATATGAAGAGGTTTTTTTATCTCATCAGTGTCATTATCAAGCGCTTTTAGCTTCGATCGATAATAGAAAAAATAGAAAATTAGCACTTGATCGTCAAATGAGCACTTTAATAACAGATATAAAATCAAAACAAGCAAGATTAGAAGCAGAAGGTGGAAAAAAACACCAAGAATTAGAAGAAATGATACAAGGTAAAAAACAAAAACTAATAGAATTAAAAAATGAAGCTGATTATTTTACTAAAAGCGTAGAAAGACTAGAGTTGATAAAAAAATCTTTTTATGAAAAAAATTTTACAATTTTTAGTAATAGTTTTAATATGGCAAGAGAAAAGCTTTTTGAAAAGATTAAGCAGGGTTTAAATATATGTGCAACAAAACTAGATATAGAAATTTGGAAAAAATCTTTAAAATCAACAAGCATTAAAAACTCTTATTTTAAAACAGCAAGTGAAATTTCTTTTTGTACGCTTTCTTTTGCTGAGCTTTATTTAAACAGACTAAACAAACATGCTTTAAACCCAAATGATCAATTGTTATTTTCATATGTAAAGAAAGTAAAAAAAGAATGTGAAAAGAATTTCCTAGTTGTAACTTCTAATCCTGATTTATATGTTAATATGAAGATTCAAATTTTTGCAATGAATCCTTATTATGTAGTTAAGCATGCACCTAAGAAAGTAAATTACCAAGGGTTAATGAAAAATACTGAATTTGATATAGTTTATGTCGATGAAAAGACTATATGGGCACCTGTTGCTGATGTTATTTTGGAAGGAAAATATTTTTTAAAGAAAGATTCTAAGACAAAATTTAAGATTTTATAAAAACCTTTTAAACGCTATTTTTAAGTTTTGTTAGCTATAATTATACTGCCTAAATGGTTCGATATGGTATTAAAGAGGATCCAACACATTAATTATAGGCTGTGATGTGTGATTTACCGTGTTCTGTGACTTCGTTTGAGTTTTGAAAAAAGCGAGAAGCTGCAGCCTTTAAAAATCACCTAATGGCATACTTTGACTTTTTGAGGGTCAGACACTTATACTCCGGCCATTTGGGTTTTGTAATATTTTTAAGGAAAATAATGAAAATTTTAATACTAGGAAGCGGTGCTAGGGAGTATTCTATCGCTTTGGCTCTTCAAAAAACAAATGATAATTTAGAATTTTATTTTGCTCCAGGAAATGGTGCTACTGCTAAAATAGGAACAAATCTTAATATGAAAGATCCTAAAGTTATAACAGCTTATGCAAAAGCATCTGAGATTGATCTTTGCATAGTTGGGAGTGAGAATTTTTTAGCAGAGGGTATAGTAGATCTTTTTAAAGAAAACAATATTGCTATTTTTGGGCCTACTAAAGCTGCTGCTATGTTGGAAGCTTCAAAATCTTTTATGAAGAGTTTTTTAAAAAAATATAAAATCAAAACAGCTAAATTTTTAAACACAACCGATTATGAAAAAGCTAAGAAATTTATCACATCTTTAACACCTCCTATTGTTGTAAAAGCAGATGGCTTATGTGCAGGTAAAGGGGTGATTATCGCGCAAAGCCATGAAGAAGCTTTAGAAGCTACTAAAAATATGCTAAGTGGAGAAAGCTTTGGGGAAGCTGGAAAAATTGTTGTGATTGAAGAATATCTTGATGGTTTTGAATTAAGCGTATTTGCTGTTTGCGATGGAAATGATTTTATATTGTTGCCTGCAGCACAAGATCATAAAAGATTATTAGATAATGATAAAGGGCCTAATACGGGTGGCATGGGGGCTTATGCTCCAAGTGCTTTAGCAAGTGAAAGTTTGTTAGAGCAAGTGAAGAAAGATATAGTGGCGCCAACTCTTAAAGGCATGAAAGAAGAAGGTGCTGAATTTGTTGGAGTGTTGTTTATAGGCTTGATGGTTGTAAATAATAAACCTTATGTTTTAGAGTATAATGTGCGTTTTGGTGACCCTGAATGTGAGGTTTTGATGCCTTTAATAGAAAATCCTTTGGATTTATTTTTAGCATGTGTGAATAAAAATCTTGCTAATACTCATATAAAAATTAAAAATGAATTTGCTGTGGGTGTGGTTTGTGCAAGTAAAAATTATCCTTACAAGGACTCACCAAAAGCTTTGATTGAGATAGGCGATATTCCACAAAATTCTCATATTTCTTATGCTGGTGTGAGTTTAGAAGATGATAAATTATATGCCAGCGGTGGTCGCGTGTTGGTTTGTGTGGGAACTGGCAAAAGCATTGAAGAAGCTCAAAAAAACGCTTATATGCTTTGTGAAAATGTCCATTTTAAAGGAAAACAATACAGAAAAGATATTGCCTTTCAGGTTCTTAAATGAGCACCAATCAAGAGTTATTTGATAAGCTAGAAAAAGAAGAAATAAAAATAGCAAGTTTTAAAAAAAGATTTTTAGCTTATGTTGTCGATAGTTTTGTAATTTTGGGCATCGTAAGTATTATTTTGCTCGATAAAATTAATTCTATGCAAACTTATGAAGAAATTCATAATCTTTTAATGCGTTTTGCTGGTGGGATTTTGATTTTACAGTTTGCATACCATAGTTTATTTACTTATTTATATGGCGCAACTTTAGGAAAAATGCTTTTGAAGATCATGGTGATTGATCAAGAATTGCTAGATAAACCAAATTTTACTCAAAGCGCTCTAAGAGCAGGTGTAAGACAAATTAGTGATATGTTGTATGGTTTAGGATTTGCTTGGGCTTTGAGTAATATTGTTTTGAAAACTTGGCATGATTATGCAGCCAAAACAGTGGTGATAGATCTTGCGTAAAATATTGCTTTCTTTAGCTTGTGTAGGGAGTTTGTATGCTTCTAAGGTAGACATTTATGCTTTAGATGTTGTAAAAATAAATGATATCATAGAAGCAAAAAACAATGTGGTTGTAGTTTCTGATTTATATTTAATAACCGCAAGCGAGGCTAAATTTAATGAAACAACTAAAGATTTAGAATTGTTTGGTGATGTGAATATCTTACGAGGACAAAAAGAAAGAACCAATTCTACTTATACTAAAATTAATCTTAAAGATAACACAACAGCTTTTAAAAATTTATTTTTTTCAAATAACGATTTAGAGGTTTGGTTGCAATGTCATCGAGCAGATTTAAATGATAAGTTTGTTGTAACTAAAAAGTCGGTTGTTTCTAGTTGTAATGTTGAAAATCCTGATTGGGAAATTCGTTTTGATGAAGGAAAATTAAATAAAGAGAGTAATTTTTTACATCTTTATAATGCAAGATTGTATGTAAAAAATACTCCTGTGATGTATTTGCCGTATTTTGGCTTTAGTGTAGACACTAAAAGGAAAAGTGGTTTGTTAATTCCTCAGGTGGTTTTAAAACAAAGCGAGGGGTTATATTATAACCAACCAATCTATTATGTTATTGATGATAATGCAGATATTCAATTTGAACCTCAAATTAGGACAAAAAGAGGCTATGGATTATACTCAACTTTAAGATTTATTGATAGTCCTTATTCTCAAGGTGAAATTAGCGGTGGTATTTTTGGAGAAAAATCAAGCTATAAAAAAGAAGAAAATTTAAAAAATAAAGAACATTATGGTTTAGAGATTAAATATTCAAGTGAAGCTTTATTCAAGAGCCTTTTGAGTGATGAATTTCAAGAAGGCTTATGGATTGATGCTACTTATTTAAATGATGTAGATTATATGAACTTAAGCTCTAGTGTAAAAACTGAAGCTTCTTTGGTTACCTCAAAAATAAATTATTTTTTATCTGATGATGATAATTATTATGGTGCTTATGCGAAGTATTATATAGACACTTCTAAAATTAGCAACAAAGATACCATGCAAGAATACCCTTCTTTTCAATATCATAGATATTTAAATGGTTTTTTTGATAACTATATACAGTATAGCTTAGATGCTTCTTTTCATAGATATTATAGACATACGGGTATTTATGCTAAAACTTTAGATTTTGATTTGCCTTTAATTTATCATACAAGTTTTTTGGATGATTTTTTAAATTTTGCCTTTACAGAAAGAGTTTATGCAAATTTTGTAGATTATTCTAATACAGATATTAAAAATCAAGAGCATTTGTTTAGAAATTCACATAATTTTTCTTTATATACAGATCTTTCTAAACCTTATGAAAATTTTTATCATACTTTATATTTAGGTGCTAATTATTTTATACCTGGAGCCAAATCAGGTAAAATTACCGAAGATTTTATAGAATTAAAAGATGATCCTGAGCAGTTTAATTTTTCGATGTATCAGTATTTTTATAGTGCTTTAGGCAAAAAAAAGCTATATCATAGTTTAAAGACTAAGTATTTTACCAAAGAAGGTAGTTTTGGTGGTTTTGATAATGTTGTGGAATATTTTTATAATGATTATATAAGTTTAAGAAATGAGGCAGAATATTCAGGGGTAGATAATCGCTTTGATAAAGTATTTAGTGAGGTCTTATTTGATTATGGTGAGTGGAAAGTTAGTTTAAATCATGCCTATAGAATATATGAAAAAGAAAAATATAATTTTTTAGGAACTAAAGCTCAGTATGATATAAATACCAACTATCAAATATTTGGTGGTTTGTGGTTTGATTTGAATAAAGATCCTGAAAAATGGGAGATAGGTTATACTTATCAAAGAAAGTGTTGGAATTATTCTTTGATGTATCGTAAGGATATTTCACCTAAACTTACTAGTGGTGGGATTAGCGCTAAAGATCAAAGTGGTGTATATTTTATGTTTAATTTTTATCCTTTGGGTGGTGTATCTTATGATTTTTCTCTGGAAGAAAATGAAAGGTCTATATAATGTTTTTTGAAGATGAAAAAGATGCGCTTGAAAGATTATATGATTTACTTCCATTAAATAAATTAAAAGATTATATCATTATTACTCCTTCTTTAAAATCTATAGTTTTTGTTGATGCATTGGCAAAAAAATTAGAAATACCCTATGATTTTTTATTTACAGAGCAAATCAAAGCTCCTAATAATGATGAATGTCAAATAGCTATGATTAGCGAAACAAAAGAATTAGTTTACAATGAAGCCTTAGTTAAGGCTTTTGATATAAGCTTAGATTATATTTATGGTGAGGCAAATAGAACTTATGAAGAAAAAATTTTAAAGAATGTATATCGTTATAGAAAAGGTAATCTTTTAAAAGATTTAAAAGGAAAAAATATTTTAATGTTGCATGAGGGGTGTGAGAGTGGGATTACTGCTTCTTCATGTATAAAAAGTTTGTTAAAAGAAGAGGTTAGTAGTATTATTTATGCCACCGCTTTGATGCCAAGTGATGTATATGATTATATTAGTGTTTTTGCAGATGAGGTTTATTGCGTGCAAAAAATTGATCATTTTGTAGATATTGAGTTTTATTTTAAAAATAAAACGATTTTGCAAGCTCACGAAATTTTAGATATTTTAGAAGAAAGTAGGTATTATTTACCTTTAAAAAAATAAATTTATATCTGAGCAATAAGTTGTTTAGATATAAATTTATAGGCAAAATAAAAACAGGCTTTTTAAGTTTTAGTTTTTAAAATTTAAAAAGCTTATTTGGTTTTGCCTATGATAAAAATTTAAAGGAAAATCATGCGACATGAAATAAATATCAATAATCACCTTGAAATATTTGATACCGATAAAATGGCAAAACAAGCAGCAGGTGCAGTTTTAATGCAAGAAAAAAATGCAGTAGTTTTAGCAACTGTGGCAAGAGAAGAAAAAATGGTAGAAGAGGATTTTTTGCCTCTTACAGTTCAATATATAGAAAAAGCTTACGCAGCAGGTAAAATTCCAGGAGGTTATGTAAAAAGAGAAACTAAGCCAGGCGACAATGAAACATTAAGTGCTAGGATTATAGATAGAAGTTTAAGACCTCTTTTTCCAAAAGGATATGCATATCCAACCCAAATTGTTGTAATGGTTCTTTCTGCTGATCCTGAAGTAGATTTACAAGTGATGAGTTTAAACGCTGCAAGCGTTGCTTTGTATTTAAGTGATATCCCTATTAAAGCGCCTGTTTGTGGCGTAAGAATAGGTCGTATAAATAATGAATTTGTTTTAAATCCAAGCAATAGCGAGTTAAAAAATAGCACTTTAGATCTTTATGTAGCAGGCGTTAAAGATGAGCTTTTAATGATAGAAATGAGAGCTTTGGCAAACAAGCAAGATGATAAACACCGTATGAATGAACTTAGCGAAGATGATACTTTAAAGGCTTTAGATTTTGCAAGTAGTGCAATCTTGCGTGGTTCCAATGAATATGAAAAAGCATTTGCTGCTTATAGAAAAAATTCTAAACTTGAGTTTAAAATAGAGTCAGATAATATTCAAATTATTGACTATATAAAAAATACTTATATAACAAAACTTAAAATTGCTATTAATCAAATGGCAAAAAGTGAAAGGGCAAGTGAAATTTTACAAATAGCAAAAGAGATTGAAAGCGAATCTATAGCTATTGAAAACGAATGGAAATTTGAAGATATTGAAAAAGCTTTACATGTATGCAAAAGAGAACTTATTAGAAACCAAATTATTAATGAAAATAAAAGAGCAGATGGTAGAGGTTTAAAGGATGTTAGAAAAATAGACATAGAAACAAATATTTTACCAAGTGCACATGGATCTTGTCTTTTTACTAGAGGGCAAACCCAAGCCTTAGTTGTGGCCACCTTGGGAAATGATAATGATGCGCAAATGTCAGATATGCTTACAGAAAAAAACCCAATTTGTGAAAAATTTATGGTTAATTATAATTTTCCAGGTTTTTCAGTGGGCGAAGCTAGCCCTATAAAAGCTCCTGGTAGAAGAGAGCTTGGCCATGGAAATTTAGCAAAAAGAGCTTTGCATCCTAGCGTAGATGTAGATTATGCTCATACCATTCGTTTGGTATCTGAAATTTTAGAAAGTAATGGTTCTAGTTCTATGGCTACTGTTTGTGGTGGTGCTTTGGCTTTAAGAGCTGCAGGAGTAAAAAGTGAAAAACTAGTAGCAGGTGTGGCAATGGGGCTTGTTTTTGAAGATGAAAAATATGCTATTTTAACCGATATCATGGGGCTTGAAGATCACGATGGAGATATGGATTTTAAAGTAGCGGGAAGTTATGAAGGGATTACTGCTTTGCAGATGGATATAAAACTTGGTGGTATAGAGCAACAGGTTTTAAAAGAAGCATTATATCAAGCAAAAGAAGCTAGGGAGCACATTTTACAATTAATGGAAGAGGCTAATCAAAACATAGTTGTTAATGAAGCTATTTTGCCAAAGATTGAAATTTTTAATGTAGATCCAAATAAAATTCCTGATATTATAGGTCAAGGTGGTAAAACCATTAAAGAAATTATTGAAAAATTTGAAGTTAATATTGATTTAGATAGAGATAAAGGCGAGGTTAAAATAGCAGGAATTAATCATGATTTAATTTCTCAAAGCAAAGAATATATATTAAATTTACTCCATTCTAAAGGTTCTAATAAAAAACGCGATAGAAAAGAAATGCCTAAATTTGATATCGGAGAAGAATTTATAGGAAAAGTTCAAAAAGTTGTAGAATTTGGAGTTTTTGTAGAACTTAAAGAAGGCGTGGATGGTTTATTGCATAATTCTAAGATTAAAGAAAAGTTAGAAGTAGGTAATGAAATTAAAGTTAAAGTTGCAGAAATCAAAAACGGAAAAGTATCTTTAGACTTAGCCTAAATTTTGAGTATATAAAAAAATATGCTCAAAATTTTATATTATATCTTGACAAAAGAATATTCTTTTGGCATAATTTCGTTTTTTGATTGTCTCGTTAGCTCAGCCGGTAGAGCATCTCCCTTTTAAGGAGGGGGCCGTTGGTTCGAATC
>NZ_JAKMQF010000008.1:0-64565 GCF_025771405.1 Campylobacter sp. RKI_CA19_01116 | reverse complement strand
GTAAAAAACTCCAAAATTTTAGTAAGGCTTTTAATTTTCCATTAAACATATTTAACTATAAAGTTAAAACGCTTGTTTTGCCAAAATAATATATGATTTTAACCAAATAATTCCATAGCGTCTTTGTATGCACTGACCAACGAAGCTAAAGTAACAAAACCACCGATAATTAAAAAAATCATTTCGATTTTTTTTCTTTTATTCTCTTTTATTTTTTCCTTTTTATCTTCCTCTTGATTTTGTTCAATATGCAAAATATCAACAAGATTTTCTATCTGGATTTTAAGCTCTTGATGTTGTTCTAAAATATCGTAATATTGAAATATAATTTTCCATATTGCATGTTTTTGTTGGTAGTTATAGTGCACTGGATTGCTAAAAAAATACTTTAGATTAAAAACATAAAAATCTTTTTTAATATCAATAACATCATGATAATTTTCTTCATCTATAATACTTGAAGTTAAATTCAAATAATACTCCATTTTCTCACGATAAGCCAAAGAAAGCGCAAACATAGTCATTGTATCGTTAAATTTACTTTCACAATTATTAAATCTAGCCTGAAATAAAAAGCCTTTTTCTGAAAACACAACTTTAATATCTGGATTATCATAACAATTTGATTTATCTATTTTTAATGTAGAACTACCTCTTAATAGTTGCGATATTTTACCATCATTCATATTTTCATCGGTATATACAACTATATGATCTATCACACCTTTTTTAAATTGACAATACTCTTGACTTACCGAGACTCCATCTTTTATACATATAATACATATATCAAAAATTTTATATATTAATATTGTATCTTTGGCATACTTTTGGTCTTCTATATTGGTGTAAATTTCTAAATTTTGAGCCAAAAAGGTATGAAAAAAATCTTTTGTTCTTGTATCTTCTTTAAATTTATCCTTGCAAAAATTTTCGATAATTTTAACTTGATATGTATTTATCATGACATCTTCCTATTTTATAATATTATAAATTTAACTTATTGTTATAAATACGATTAAGATGAATTGTAAAACTTTAAATGCTTAAAAGAATTTTAAAATAGTGGTGCGGATGAAAGGACTTGAACCTTCACGCATTGCTGCACCAGATCCTAAGTCTGGCGTGTCTGCCAATTTCACCACATCCGCAAAAGTGGTACGCTCAAGAGGATTCGAACCTCTGACCTACGGCTTAGAAGGCCGTTGCTCTATCCAGCTGAGCTATGAGCGCATAAAAATAAAAGTAACAATAGGCTTATGGTGCGCCCGATAGGAATCGAACCCATAACCTACAGATCCGAAGTCTGTCGCTCTATCCAGTTGAGCTACGAGCGCTGATGGGGTGAGTGATGGGAATCGAACCCACGACCCTCAGGACCACAATCTGATGCTCTAACCGACTGAGCTACACTCACCATTTATAAAAATGGTCGGGGTGAAAGGATTCGAACCTTCGGCCCCTTGGTCCCAAACCAAGTGCGCTAACCAGACTGCGCTACACCCCGATGTACAAAAATAAAGCGTTATTCTACATAAAAAAATATTAAAAGTCAAGATAAAAAAATATTTAGCATAAAAAATGCTAAATATTTTAAGAATTATTTGTTTGTTTTTTTTGCGAAATGATGTTTAAAATTTCTACTATCAAAGAAAAAGCCATAGCTGTATAAATATATGCTTTATCTATATGGATATCAAAACTTTCACATACTAAAACAAAGCCTATCATTACTAAAAATGCCAAAGCTAAGATTTTAATACTTGGATATTTTTCCACAAAATCTGCAATTGGTTTAGAAGCAAAAAGCATAACTAAAACTGCAACAATAACAGCAATAATCATAATCTCTATATCTTGAGCAATGCCCACAGCAGTAATAACACTATCAAGAGAAAATACTATGTCTATCACGGCTATTTCAGCTACTACAACCCAAAGTTTATTGCTAATTTTTATATTGCTTTGACTTTCCTCTTGGTGCATTATACTTTCTTTAATTTCCTTAATAGACTTAACTATTAAAAACAAACCTCCAAGCAAAAGCACCAAATCTCTACCCGAAATTTCATTACCCAACACACTAAATAAAGGTGTGACAAGTTTCATTACCCAAAACAAAGACAATAACAATAAAATTCTAGTAATCATCGCAAAAGCAAGACCTAAAATTCTACCTTTATCTCTATGTTCTGGTGGTAATTTAGAAACTAAAATCGCTAGAAAAATGATATTATCAATCCCTAGTACAATCTCCAAAGCTGTAAGAGTAAGTAATACCACCCAAGCATCTACACTAAAAATCCATTCAAACATTTACTTTCCTTAAACAAAAAAGCGTAATTATAATGATGAAAAATTAATCATTTTCAAAAATTTTTACAATGGTTTCAGGTAAAAGTATATGTTCGAGCTGGTGAATTTTATCTTCAAACTCTTCAAAGCTTAGTTTGGCTTTTTCAAATGCCTTTTGCGCAATGATTTTACCACCATCAAGCTCTTCATTAACCCAATGCACGCTAATGCCTGCTACTTTCATATCACTTTCATAGCTTTCTTTGATAGCATGAGCACCTTTAAATAAAGGAAGCAAAGAAGGATGAAGATTAATAGCTTTTATATTTTGAGTGAAAACAGGACTTAAAATTCGCATAAATCCTGCTAGGATAGTCAAATCTACTTGACTTTCTTTTATAATTTTTACTAATTCTGCATCAAATTCTTCTCTTGAAGTAAATTTTTCATGTTCTATGATTTTAGTATCAAGACCATATTTTAAAGCTCTTTGTATGCCATAAGCTTCTTTTTTATTGCATACACACAAAACCACTTCAAAGGTATTTTTGCCAAAAGTTTTTTTATGTAATTTTTTTAAAATATTTTCCAAATTACTTCCATTACCACTAAATAAAACTGCTAATTTTATAAGCATTTTAACCCCTTTATTAATTTTAAAGCATCAAAACTAATTTTATTTTTCTTATAATTTTTAGCTACTAAAGCATGAGCTAATACTGCATTTTTAGCAGCTTCTAAAGCATTAAATTTAGCTCCAAGTAAAGCTGCTATCATGCCACTTAGCACATCCCCGCTTCCACCTTTTGCCAAAGCTTCATTGCCACAATTTACTACAAAAAGTTTTTCTTTTTGAACGATGATAGGATTAGCCCCTTTTAACACCAAAGCACATTGGAATTTAGAACTAAATTTTCTTGCATAAAAAAAGCGTTTGTTTTGAATTTCTTCTACACTTACATCCTCATTAAAACAAAGTTTTAAAAGCATAGAAAACTCTTTAGGATGAGGAGTTAAAACAACATCTTCTCTATCAAGATATGAAAACAAATTTTCACTTTGGAAGCAATTTGCATCTAAGACTAAAGGAATATTTTTTAATCTTTCATCTTTTAAAATACTTAAATCATCAAGTCCCATACCTATAGCAGCTGCATTTATTTTGCCTTCAATATCATCTTTTAGCATAATCAAAGGCGAAAAGCTTTCTTTGGCCACTAAAGATACAAGCCCCGCTCCAAACTCTAAAGCACCAAGTCCAGCTAGAGTACCCGCGCTTTTATTGGCAAAAATATAAACATGGCCAAAATCACCTTTATTTGAGTTAGCCTTTTTTGTAACGAGTTTTAAATCTTTTTTTTCTAGTAAAAAGCTTGAAGTATTTTGCATATAAGGTTTTAAACCCAAATTCGCAATTTTAATTTTACCTACAAATTCTTTTGCAAAATCTTCTAATAAAATTTCTTTAATTACCCCCATGCAAAGAGTATAATCAGCCTTAAAATATAGCTCTTGTCCAAGCCCGCTAGGAATATCACAAGCTATTTTTAAAGCCTTACTTTTAGCAATTTTTTTAAAAATTCTTTGCAAATTTTCATCTAAAGCTTTATTTAAACCACTTCCAAAAACACAATCAACTATAATGTCAAAATCTTTAAATTTAGGTTCTTTTTTTAAGAAATTAAAACCTATATTTTTTAAAATTTGCTCTTGCTTGGTAAACACTGTACTTTTTTTATATGGTACAGTATAAGCAAAAGCTTTTTTTAAGTGTCTAATGGCCACAAGTCCATCAGCTCCATTTCCACCAGTACCAAGCAAAAATAAAATTTTAGCATTTTTTATGTTTTGACTTTTTTTCTTAATCAAATTTGCAAGCTCTATGCCTGCATTTTCCATCATTAAAAACTCATCCAAACCTTTTTCAACAAGCTCTTTTTCATAAGAAATATTATCTTTAAATACTACTTTCATCGCTCATCTCACATTTTATAAGCTTTTGGGTTTTAGCGCCTAGCTCTTTAAGCTTTATCACTCTTGAAGCAATATTTCCACTTCCATGAGTAAGCTTTGTTTGCATATTATCTACATTTGTGTTTAGTCTTTTGATGTTTTCTTTGATTTTTTCAAAATCATCTAAAACACCTGCAAATTTATCATGAAATTTGCCAAGCTCATCAAAAGCTTTTAGGATATTTTCATTACTTTGTATATTTTTCCATGAAATATTTATCGTATTTAGTGCCATAAAAAGAGTGTTTGGTGTGGTTAAATAAACCTTTTTTTTGTAAGCGTATTGATAAATTTCAAGATCTACATTTAAAATCAAATCTAAGATATTTTGATAAGGTATAAAAAGCAAAACAAACTCATAAGTGTGTTTATCATACTGCATATAAGGCTTTTTGGCTAACTCATCAATTCTTGATTTTAGATTATAAGCTAGATCAAGGCAGGTATTTTGACTAATATCTTCAAAAGCAAAATCACTTGGTAAAGAAAATTTTGCATCTATGATTATACTTTTTTGTTTATCTAAAAATACTACCGCATCAGGAATATAGGTTTTACCCTCATCTTGAAATCTCTCTTGCAATTTATACTGCACGCCCTCTACCAAACCACTATTTTCTAAAACTGATTTTAGTTGCAATTCTGCAAAATTACCACGAATTTTTTTATCGCCCTTTAAAATTTTAGCTAACTTATCTGCATTTTCTGTCATATTTTGGCTAAATTTAAACATATTATCAATATGAGTTTTAAGACTAACTTCATTTGAATTTAGTCTTTCATTGTATTCTTTAACGCTTTTTTTCACAGGCAAGAAAATTTCTTCTAAGATTTTTTTTGTATCCTCATTAAGCATAAGTTTGTTTTGGTTTAAAATACTAGCATTTTGTTTTTGTAAATTTTGTTCTAATTCTTGTTTTAATTCTACTAAGCTTTGCTTGTATTTTTCTTCTAGTTTTATTAAAGTTTGGGTATATTCTTCTTTTAAATTCGCACGCTCTTTTAAATGTATATTTAAAAGTTCTTGCTGGGTTTGTTCTTTTTGAGCTAATTTTGCTTCTAAAGCCTCATTTTTAGACAAATATAATATTTTTTCATCTAAAAGTTTGGAATTTTTTTCTATGAGTGTAGTTTTTTCAAACTCTAAATTAGCAAGTTGATTTTGCAAAGCTATATTGTTTTGGTTTAAAAACTCTAATTTTGCTTTTTCTTTTTGACTTTTAAACACGTACCATATAAAAGCCAAAATTACAACAACTAAAAAGGCTATCAAGATATTTTCCATTTTTAAGCCTTTGTTTTTTCAATAAGAAAATAAATATTTTTTTCATTACCTTCTTTAAATTGTTTCATTTGTGGTAAAAACTCTTTTACTAAAGCTCTAAAATTTTTAAAACCAAAATTTTGAGGGATAAAATTTGCGTGTTTTCTATTCATATTGGTGCGAATTTGAGCATATTCAGCACGGCCTTTTTCTTCTATTAAAGCTTCTGTGATATTGATTAAATCTTTGATATATTCTTTAGTGCTTAATATTTTTTCTTTAGATTCATCTTGATCTAAATAAAAAAATTCACTAAAAGAATTCACATAAGATTTTACAGCTTGTTTTAAACCCATACCTATAACTTGCTTTTTGCCTTCTTTAAGTCTTTGGATTAAACTAGTATAATCGCTATCGCTTGAAACAATGACAAAAATATCAATATCTTTTTCATAAAAAAAACTCATAATCTCAGTGATTAAGTACATATCACTTGAGTTTTTATTAGCTATAAAATTAAATTGTTGCATAGCGATGATAGAATATTGTGCGATTTGTTCTTTCCAATTTTGTATATTTTTTTGTGTCCAATCTCCATAAATTCGTTTTATAACAATTTCTCCATAATCAGAAGCGATATCAAAAATAGATTTTGCATATTTTGAAGGAATATTTTCTGCATCAATAAAGATCGCCACACTTTTGTTATCCATTTTTTCTCCTATGTAGTTCTCATTCTAAAACTTAATGCTTTTAAAATATGAGTTTTTAAGATCAACTCACTTTGCTCTAAATCTGCAATGGTTCTTGCTACTTTTATGGTTTTATTTACCCCTCTTTGAGAGAGATTATATGAATTTATAGCCTTTTGCAAAATTTCATTCGCAGTAGAATCTAAAATACAAAATTGCTTCAACTGTTCATCATTTAATTTGGCATTAAATTCTTCTTGTTTTCTTTGCTTTTGAAATAAAAATCCTTTAAAAACCATTTCACTCATCTGTTCAGAGCTTAAACTTGTTTTATCTTCATGCGAAATTTCATCCATAGCTACATAAAGATCGATCCTATCTAAAATAGGAGATGAAATTTTATTTTTGTATTTTTTAATTTCTATCTCTTGGCAACGACATGCAAGACTTTTAGAAAATAAATTTCCACAAGGACAAGGATTTTGCGCACAAGCAAATAAAAATTTAGTTTCATAAATCACTTTGGTATTAACTCTTGAAATAAGAATTTTAAAATCCTCTAGTGGCTCTCTTAAACTTTCTATGATTTGTTTTGAAAAATGAGGAAACTCATCAAAAAACAAAACCCCTCCATTTGCAAGTGCTATTTCTCCTATCTTGGCATTTTTGGTTCCTCCACCAAAAATACTAGCCCTAGTACTTGTATGATGAGGACTTCTAAAAACCCTACTAGCACTAAAATCATCGTCTAAAGAATTTAATGACTTATAGGCATTTTGAGCTAAAATTTCTTTCAAACTTTGTGGTGGCATGATGAAAGGAAGTCTTTTAGCACACATACTTTTACCACTACCTGGACTACCTTCAAATAAAATATTATGCATACCCAAAGCTGCTATTATACAAGCAAATTTAGCATTTTCTTGACCCTTAACTTCTTTAAAATCACAAGGGTAAATAGAATTTTTTATATATTTTTGATTATTAATTTCTATGGCATTTTCAAATAAAGGATGGGCATTATTTATGTGATAATTCTCATAATTTTTTTCTTTAAAAAAATCCATAGCTTGAGCTAAATTTTCCAAAGCATAGATTGTTAAGTTAGGTATCATCGAAGCTTTTTGTGCTATAGCTTTTGGTACTACCACTTTGACATTTTGTACTTTTGCACTTAAAAAAAGTAAGATAGAAAATAAACTAGCAGTGCTTTTTATACTTCCATCTAAACCAAGTTCTCCAAAAACAAAAAAGTCATCTAAATTTTCTTTTTGAAATAAAATCAAAATCGCAATAGCCAAATCAAAATGAGAGCCATTTTTAGGGATATCTGAAGGACTTAAGTTAATAGTGATTTTTTGAGCTGGGAAATTGAAATTTTGACTTAATAAAGTTGCCTTAACTCTTTCTGTGCTTTCTTTGATGGTAGAATTTGCAAGACCCACTATACTAAAACCTGGCAAACCTCTTGTGAAAGTTGATTCTACATCGATAATATCAAGCTCTGTAGAAAAACTTGCACATTTTAGTTTTTTCATTTGGTCTTTTTGGATTTTTTCTTAAAGTCTTTATCAAATTTTTGACGTTTTAAAAAAGAAAGTTTTTCTATAAATAAATGCCCATCAAGATGATCAACTTCATGTTGAATAGCCACTGCTAAAAAATCATGTGCTTGCAAACTTTGTGGCTTGCCAAATCTATCTTGATAATCAAGTTGTATATTTTTATAACGCATCACATCTTCATAAAAACCTGGTATGCTTAAACAACCCTCGTTACAAGAAATTTTTTCATCATCTAAAGGTGTTATAATAGGATTAATAATTTCTAAAAGAGTTTGTTTATCTTCTTTTTGCTCACCTTCTTCATCACCAATATCTACAAGCAAAGCTCTAATTGGCACATCAACTTGAATAGCAGCCAAACCTACACCCTTATTAGCTATCATTGTTTCATACATATCATCTAAAAGTATATGTAAATCTTTATCAAAATTTTCTACTTTTTTTGACTCTAAAAATAATCTTGGATTAGGATAGGTAATTATCTTTCTTATCATTTTTCTTTTTCCACTATTATAAAGGGTTCTAAATTTTTTCCTGAATCTTTTAAAGCTTCAATACATTTTTCTATTAATTCTTCACCCTTGCTATCTTGATTAACAGCACTTATAGCCACTTCAACATCTACATCTATTTCTTTATCTGCTAGGAAAAAATTTGAATTTTCTAAAGATTCTAAAATTTTATTACATATTTCTTGTGCTTTTTCTAAATTTGTATGAGAAATCATCATAGCAAAAATATTGTTTCCACAGTGGGCTACTATATCGCTTGAAGAGACATTTTTACTAAAAATTCTACACACACCTTTTAAAAAAGCATTTTTTTCTTTTTGAGTATAAGTTTGCTCAAGAATTTCTTCTTTTACTCTAAAAAATATTAAGGAAGTATGATAATTATATTTTGCATTACTTTCAATGCTTTTTTCTAAATTTTCTAAAAAATATTTTTTATTATAAACTCCAAATTTAGAGTCAAAATCACTTTGCTCTTCTATATGTTTATAAGTTTGTCTAACCTCATCAAAACTTTCTTTAATCTCATCTGAATATTTATCTAAAATACTAGAAAATCTTGAAAGATCTGCTTCAAGAGCGTGAATTACATTAGAAACAGCTAAATTTCCTGTACTAATAGCAAGTTCTGAATTACGTCTTCTTAACATATCTTTAACTGTTTCAAGATGTCTATAAATCATAGCAATGTATTGCAATAATGCCGAAGTAGAACTAAAACTTTTTTTGATTTCTTGTTCTATATTTGCACGTTTGATACCATCATCGTTTTGCTCAAATTCCATAATCTCGCTAACTTTTTTCTTAAAAGCTACCGGACGTTCTTCAAGCATTTTTTGAAAATAAACTCCATAATTAGTTGGTGTTGGAGGTACATTATCTTTTACAAGCTCAGTCAAAATAGACTTTGCAAATTTTTCAAATTCACCTCCACTAATTTTTTGAATTTTTGGAGCTTCTTTGGCTGGAGTTGGATCGCTACTTAAATTTAAATCAGCAAATAAATCATCATCTAACATTGCTATGCTTTTCCTTATTTAAAACTTTTTTCCAAAACCTTATCGATTAAGCCATATTCCTTAGCTTCTACAGCACTCATAAAAAAGTCTCTATCAGTGTCTTTTTCTATTTTAGAGAGTTTTTGTTTGGTGTTTTTAGCCAAAATATCATTTAAAATCGCTTTTAATCTTAGAATTTCTTTTGCTTGAATTTCTATATCAGTTGCTTGCCCTCTTGCTCCACCTAATGGTTGATGGATCATAATTCTTGAATTTGGCAGAGCAAATCTTTTCCCTGGAGCACCACAACTAAGCAAAAATGCACCCATTGAAGCAGCTTGACCAATACAAATAGTACTTACATCAGCTTTAATATAATTCATCGTATCATAAATACTAAATCCACTGGTTACAACCCCACCTGGTGAGTTAATATAAAGATAAATATCTTTTTGAGGATCTTCAGCCTCTAAAAACAAAAGCTGAGCTACAATAGAAGCAGCAAGATCATCATTGATCTCGCCACTTAGCATGATAATTCTATCTTTTAAAAGTCTTGAATAAATATCATAACTTCTTTCGCCCCTGCTTGTTTTTTCAACCACATAAGGTATGTATGAGCTCATTATTTTTCACTTTCTTTTTCAGTTTTCTTTTTGTCATTTTTTTTGAAAATATCAGCAAAAAGTTTTTCTTCGATTAAAGACATTTTAATAGCAGGCAATGCACCTTGTTTTTTGTAATTATCTAAATGTTCTTGCGGGTTAAAACCATATCTATAAGCTTCAAAATAAATCGCTTGGATTAATTCTTGATCGCTTACTGTAACATTTCTAAGTTTTGCTAGCTCGTCTATAATGAAAGTTAATTTTACGCTTTTTTGTGCATCTTCTTTAAAACTTTCTCTTTTTTCTTTATATTTAGCCTCATCTTTAAATTCTTTTAATTCTTCTTCGCTTAAAGTTCTCAAAGAGCTTCTAAATTGCATATCTGTTTCTTGCTCTACTATATTTCTTGGTAAAACAAAGTCAAACTTAGCTACCAAAGCTTCTGCAAATTGATTTTTAAGCTCATCGTTGATAAGTTTAAAGATTTTTTCATTTTTTAGTTGTTCTTTTAATTTTGCATCTAATTTTTCAACACTTGGTTCTTTTTCTTCAGGTAACAAGCTTTTTAAAAGCTCTTCATTTAACTCAGGTAATTTAAGTTCTTGAATTTCGTGAATTTTTACTTTAAATACCGCATCTTTTCCTGCTAAATGCGCTGCGCCATATTCTTTTGGAAAAGTTACATTAATATCTTTTTCCTCACCTGCTTTTAAACCAATCATACCTTCTTCAAATCCTGGTATGAATTGTTTTGAACCAATTTCTAAAACATAATTTTGAGCTTTTCCACCATCAAATGCTTTACCATCAACAAAACCTTCAAAATCAAATTTAGCAAAATCGCCTTCTTTTAAAGCTCTTGCTTCTTTAATCGCTTCAGGAGTAGCAAATCTTTTTAATAATTCTTCTTTTTTTGCATCAATTTCTTTTTGAGTTACTTTTGGTGTATTATAAGTTGGAATTAGTTCTTCATATCCATCTAATTTTACTTCTGGTCTAAAAGATAATACCATTTGAGCCTCAATAGCGCCATCTTTTCTATCAAATTTTTCAAAATATGGCTCACCTACTAAATCTTTAGCCTCTTTTTTAACTTCTTTTAAAGCACCATCTACAGCATTTCTTAAAAGATCTTGCTCCGCATCTCTTGTAAGCTCTTTTTCATATCTTTTAAGTATAGCAGCAACAGGAACTTTTCCTGCTCTAAAACCATCCATTTTCATAGTTTTAGATGCTTTTTTAGCTAATTTTTCAACTTCTGCTTTAATAGCTCCTTGAGCAATTTTCACAGTAGCATTTGCATTTGCAAAATCAATTAGTTTTGCTGTAACTTCCATAATATTTTCCCTTTTTAAATAAAATTTTTTGATAATATACCAAAATTTTCCTTATCACTTTATATAAAAATAAAAATATGTTAAAATTTTAATTTTTGATGGAGAAAAAATGCAAGAAAAATTTGAACAATCAGTAAAAAATATGTTAGAGATTATTGGGGAAAATCCACAAAGAGAAGGACTTTTAAAAACTCCTACTAGAGTTTTTAAGGCTTTTGAATTTTTAAATAGCGGTTATAAACAAGATCCAAAACAAATACTAAATGATGCCTTATTTGAAAGCTCAAACAATGAAATGGTTTTAGTAAGAGATATAGAATTTTATAGTCTTTGTGAACATCATCTTTTGCCTTTTTTTGGGCGCGTGCATGTTGCGTATATACCAGATAAAAAAGTCGTAGGACTTAGTAAAATTCCACGCCTTGTAGAAGTTTTTGCAAGACGCTTACAAATTCAAGAACAACTCACAGAGCAAATCGCAGAAGCACTAATGGAACATGTAGGTGCAAAAGGCGTTGGGGTGGTTATTGAAGCAAGACATATGTGTGTTGAAATGCGTGGGGTACAAAAGGCAAATTCTACTACTAGCACTTCAGCATTAAGAGGTAGTTTTTTAAAAAGTGAAAAAACAAGAAAAGAATTTTTTACCTTAATTAACTCAGCAAAACAGGTTAGGTTTTAATGGGTTTAGAAAAACTTCGTAGCAAAATTGCTTCACAAAATCTTGCTAGTGTTTTTGGACAAATTACTAAAATTTCAAGTACTAGTATAGAAATAAATGGTTTAAAAACTAGCATAGGTGATATTATTAAAATAGTTTCTAGTGAAGATGAGAGCAAAGAAGCTATGGCTATGGTGGTAGAAGTAGATGAGAATTTAAGCTATTTGAGTCCTTTTGGTTTTGTGGAAGGTTTTAAAATAGGCGATCGTGCTTTTATTAATGATGCGGGTATGCAAATAGGTGTTAGTGATGAACTTTTAGGAAGAGTAGTTGATCCTTTTATGCGACCAAAAGATGGTAAAGGACCTATTGAGGCAAGTAAATTTATGCCTATTATGCGTGCACCTATTGATGCAATGAAACGAGGTTTGATAGAGGAAGTCTTTCCAGTAGGAGTTAAAACAATAGATGCGCTTTTAACTTGTGGGGTAGGACAAAAGCTTGGGATTTTTGCAGGAAGTGGGGTTGGTAAATCAACCCTTATGGGCATGATAGTAAAAAATTCCAAAGCTCCGATTAAAGTCATAGCTTTAATCGGTGAGCGCGGTAGAGAAATTCCTGAATTTATACAAAAAAATCTTGGTGGTAAACTTGATGATACTGTCATCATCGTTGCAACAAGTGATGATAGTGCGCTGATGAGAAAATACGGAGCATTTTGCGCTATGAGTGTGGCAGAGTATTTTAAAGAACAAGGCAAAGATGTGTTATTTATCATGGATAGTGTAACGCGTTTTGCTATGGCTCAAAGAGAAATAGGCCTAGCTCTAGGTGAACCACCTACGACAAAAGGCTATCCGCCAAGCGTTTTAAGTCTTTTACCTCAGCTTATGGAGCGCGCAGGAAAAGAAGAAGGTAAAGGCACTATAACAGCATTTTTTACCGTGTTGGTTGATGGAGATGATATGAGTGATCCAATAGCTGATCAAAGCAGATCAATACTTGATGGGCATATAGTGCTTAGTCGCGAACTTACTGACTTTGGAATTTATCCACCTATAAATATACAAAATTCAGCCTCAAGGGTTATGGGTGATATTATTAGTGATGAACACAAACTAGCTGCTAGAAAATTTAAACGTTTAAATTCTTTGCTTAAAGAAAATGAGGTTTTACTTAGAATTGGTGCTTATCAAAAAGGCACTGATAAAGAACTTGATCAGGCTATCGCTAAAAAAGACTTTATGCAACAATTTCTTAGTCAAAATCCTGAAGAAAGTTTTGAATTTGAAGATACTATCAATATGCTAAAAATGATTGATACACAATAATTGGAATGATTTTTGCTTTTTCATGATAAAAAGTCATGAAAAAAGGATGGATCATGTCAAATATAGCTTTTTTAGATCATCAACAAAGCTTGGGTTTAAAATACACCGATATTTGTCAAAATATCTTTGAAAGAGAAATTTTTACACATATGTTTTTAGAGTGTATAAGCTATCTTTTATTAGAAAATAAAGCTAAATTAAAATACTTAAAAATTATTAATTCAAAAGAAGAATTTATCGTTGAATTTAAAATCAACAATCAAAAAAAATCATTTATTATCAATGATAAAAAAATACTAAATGCAGAATTTAGTGCAAAAAGAATAACTCAAGATGAGTATGAAAGAGAAATCGCTAGAATTTATCAAATAGAAAGATATTTAAAAACACAAAGCAATCTTCAAAATTTTTCTAGCGAAATTAACACTACCATGAAAAATCTTTTTAAAGATATGGATGAGTTTAAAAACTATATCGATATGCTTGAAGCAAAAGAAAACACTCACAATCACTACTTATCAAAAATTTATAATATAGCTTAATATTAACCAAACTTTGCCGATAATACTACTAATCCAAACAAAAGGAGTATGTTATGGGCGAAGTTACTAACAACCAAGCAAGTTTAATGCTTAACATTGCAACTACTATGATGAAAAAAACCATAGAAGCCAATGAAAATGCAGTAATGCAAGTACTTGAAGGCGTAAATGCAAACCCTGCTCCAACTACTACTCCTAGCACTAGTTCAGGATTGCTTGACATTTACGCTTAATTTTTCTCTTCGATTCAAAAATTTTGGCATAGCTTTTGCTTTTTTAAGGCTAAGCAATATTTTTGAAGAGAAGAGTTATGTTTGTAAATTCTAATGTCAATCCGTATCAGAATTTTGCAAATTATCCTTTTGCAAAGACTGGACACGCGGAAGAAAAAAAAGAAAATACCAATATTAAAAGTGATTTACTTGATATAAAAGGTTCTAATTTAGATTATGAAGTAAGCTATGCAAGCGAGTTTGGTTTTAGAATCAATGAGCAAGGTTTTTTTGAAAAAGATCTTAATAAAACGGCTGCTTTGCCTCTTGATTATGATATTAATATAAAAAGCATAAGAGAAATTTCAAAACAACTTATAAAGCTTGATGAAAATTTAAACTATAACAAAATAGACTTACCAAGACTTTTAAACACTTATCATAATACACTAAAAACCATCAATCATGAATTTCAAAAAAATGATAATAGTTTTTTAAGTAAAGCACAAATTTCAGAATTAAATCAAGGTTATAGCTATACTTATGAAGGAAAAATTTTAAAAGTTTATGAAAATGCCAAAAGTTTACAAAATGCAAAAGAAGCAAATAAAAATCTAAATACCTTAATGCTTGATAACAAAATAGGAGACTTTGCATTCAATGCGAGCATTGAAAACACGGCTAGTAATCCTATCATAAGACCTTATCTAAACCGACAAGGCGAAGTTTCTAAAAGTGGATTATTGCTTAATTATATTTATCATGATTTAAAAGAACAAAATAATCAAAAGGCTAATTTCTTTTTAACTCCTATTGAGTTAGATATGTCTTCTAATGTAAATTTTCAAAAACTCATGAGAGGTCAAATGAGTATGCAAGATTATCTAAGTGAAAGCAATAAAGAAAAAATGAGTTTTGATTTATATTTATATATCAATGGAGTAGATAAAAACAACACCACAGAAGATAAACTTTCAGTTTTCTTTCAACAATACATCAACTATCAACACAGTATCAACATGCAAGAATTTGCTAATTCAAGTTCTATTTATAGTCTTTATAGTGAGCAAATTAGCAAAGATTTTGAAGCTTTAAAAAAAGAGTTTAATCAAAATGATTCTAATATCGATCTTGAAAAAATTAATACTCAAAAAGAACTTTTAGATACCCAATTTTTAGAAAATCGCAAAAGACAAGCAAGCATTAATAAAATTTTACACTCATATTTAAATGCAATGGCTTAACTTGTGCTAAAATAATAAAAAATTTTACACAAGTTAAATCCATTTAGTTTAATGTTAAATTTAACATTTTAGTGTATATTAACAAAAAAGATAAAAATTATCCTAATTAAAGGAGTGTAATTTTGAAAGTATATTTAGATAATAATGCAACAACACAACTTGCACCAGAAGCTTATGAGCTTATGAAACCTTTTTTAAAAGAACATTATGGTAATCCAAACAGCCTTCATCAATGGGGTAGTGCAACTCACCCTGCTTTAAAAGAAGCTATGGATAAACTTTATGCAGGACTTGGGGCAAGCGATTTAGATGACATCATTATCACTTCCTGTGCCACAGAGAGTATCAACTGGGTATTAAAAGGTGTGTATTTTGATAGAATTTTAAATAGCGATAGAAATGAAGTAATTATTTCTAGTGTAGAACATCCTGCAGTAGCAGCTAGTGCTATGTTTTTAAAATCTTTAGGAGTAAAAGTCATAGAACTTGGCGTTGATCATGAGGGTGTTTCTAGTGTAAAAGATCTAAAAGAAGCTATTTCAGATAAAACTGCCCTAGTAAGCATTATGTGGGCAAATAATGAAACTGGTATGATTTTTCCTATAGAAGAAATGGCTCAAATTGCTCATGAATATGGAGCATTATTTCATACTGATGCAACTCAAGCTGTTGGGAAAATCAAGGTTAATTTTGCAAAAGCTGGGGTTGATTTTGCTTCATTTTCTGCACATAAATTCCATGGTCCAAAAGGTGTAGGTGGACTTTATATTAAAAAAGATATAGAATTAACTCCGCTTTTACATGGTGGTGAGCATATGGGTGGTAGAAGAAGTGGAACTTTAAATGTGCCATATATTATAGCAATGGCAGAAGCTTTAAGAATTGCAAATACTATGCTTGATTTTGAAAACTCACACATTAGAAGATTAAGAGATAAATTAGAAGATTTAATTTTAGCTATGCCTGATACAAGTGTAGTTGGAGATAGATCAAGAAGGGTTCCTAATACCATCTTAGCAAGCATTAAAGGCGTAGAAGGCGAGGCTATGCTTTGGGATTTAAACAAAAATGGTATAGCAGCAAGCACCGGTTCAGCCTGTGCTAGCGAAGCACTTGAGAGCAATCCTATCATGGAGGCAATTGGTGCTGAAAATGATTTAGCTCATACTGCCCTAAGACTTTCTTTATCAAGATTTAACACAGAAGATGAAATTGATTATGCAGCAGAGCAAATAAAAAAAGCAACGCAAAGACTTAGAGCAATCTCAAGTACTTATGCATATAAGCCTGAAAATATTTAAAGGATAAAAAATGGCAAAGAATAATTTAATTGGCGGATCAATTTGGGATGAGTATTCTCAAAAAGTACAAGATAGAATGAATAACCCTCAACATATGGGCGAATTCACACAAGAAGATGCACAAAAAGCAAATGCAAAACTTATTGTTGCAGATTTTGGAGCTGAAAGCTGTGGTGATGCAGTTAGACTTTATTGGTTGGTAGATGAAAAAACTGATAAAATCATTGATGCTAAATTTAAAAGTTTTGGCTGTGGTACAGCAATAGCAAGTAGTGATACTATGGTTGATCTTTGTATAGGTAAAACCGTAGATGAGGCTGTAAAAATTACAAATTTAGATGTTGAATTTGCTATGAGAGATAACCCTGAAACTCCTGCAGTTCCACCGCAAAAAATGCACTGCTCAGTTATGGCTTATGATGTTATCAAACAAGCTGCGGCGCATTATAAAGGTGTTAATCCTGAGGATTTTGAAGATCAAATCATAGTTTGTGAGTGTGCTAGAGTAAGCCTTGGAACCATTAAAGAAGTAATTAAACTAAATGATTTACATACAGTAGAAGAAATAACGCAATTTACCAAAGCAGGTGCTTTTTGTAAATCTTGTGTTAAGCCTGGAGGACATGAGAAAAAAGATTATTATCTTGTAGATATTTTAGCTGAAACTAGGGCTGAAATGGAAAGAGAAAAGCTAAAAGATCAAAGTAAAACAGATATTGCTTTTGATGATATGACCATGGTTAAACAACTAAAAGCAGTAGAGGCTGTTTTAGATAGCGATGTGCGTCCTATGCTACATGGTGATGGTGGAGATTTAGAAGTAATTGATATCCAAAAAAGTGACAATAAAAATATAGATATATATATACGTTATCTTGGAGCATGTAGCGGCTGTTCAAGTGGGAGTGGTGCAACCTTATATGCTATAGAAAATATCTTACAAGAAGAACTTAGTCCAAATATACGCGTTATACCTGTTTAAGCAGTTTTTCTGCTTAAACTTTAAATTTCAAGCCTTTTTATGTTAAAATAACACGTTAATAAAAATTTAAAAAGGCTATTTATGCAAAGACTTCAAACCTTTGTTAAAAGTGAAACTTTTCCTGGTGTTTTACTAATATTTTTTACCGTACTTGCACTCATTTTACAAAATAGTTCTTTAACGGATCAATATACTAACTTTTTAAATATTCCTTTTGGCTTTCAAGCTGGAAGTTTAGAAATTTTCAAACCTTTACTTTTATGGATTAATGATGGACTTATTGCAATCTTTTTCTTTGCCATAGGACTTGAATTAAAATATGAAGTAACAAGAGGGCAACTCAATAGTATAAAGGCTATGTCTTTACCTGTATTTGCTGCACTTGGCGGTATGATAGTGCCTGCTTTGATTTTTGCGTTTTTTAACTATAAGGATCCTTTTGCTTTGCAAGGTTGGGCTATACCAACGGCTACTGATGTAGCTTTTGCGGTTGGTATTTTAATGCTTTTAGGCAAAAGAGTACCTACTTCTTTAAAATTATTCTTACTTTCTTTAGCTATTTTTGATGATTTAGGCGCGATTATTGTGATTGCTTTATTTTATACAAGTGAGCTTTCAGTTTTTGCTATGATTGCTGCTTTGGTGTGTATTTTAGCACTTTATTTGCTAAATCATTTCCACGTTACCAAAAAATCTTTTTATATCATCATAGCTATAGTATTTTGGATAAGCATGTTAAAAAGTGGGGTGCATGCAACTTTGGCAGGTGTGATTACTGCTTTATTTATACCACTTCAAACAAAAAGCGGTGAGTCTTTCTTAAAAGAAATAGAACATGATTTAGCACCCTGGGTAAGTTATTTCATCTTACCTATTTTTGCTTTTGCAAATGCGGGAGTTGATTTAAAAGATATGGATCCAAGTTTTATGTTTTCTTCGGTTAGCTTAGGTATTATTTTAGGATTATTTTTAGGAAAACAAATTGGAGTATTTTTATTTTCATATATTAGTATAAAACTAGGGCTAGCAAAACTTCCACAAAATGTTAATTTCAAACAACTTTACGGGGTTTGTATACTCACAGGTATAGGTTTTACTATGAGCTTTTTTATAGATGGCCTAGCTTATCAAAATAGTGATATTTTTGCATATTCAGACAAACTTGCAATTTTAGTAGCTTCATTATTAAGCGCTATAGTTGGATATGTTTACTTAAAACTTATTTATAGTTTTAAAAAATGAAATTAAGAAGCTTCCAAAACTTTTTATCACTTGAAATTTTAGGAGGATTGTTGCTTTTATTAGCAACGATCTTTGCCTTGCTACTTAAAAATAGTCCTTATGGACAACACTATATGGATTTTTTAAGTGTAGAAATGGGTGTAAAAGTAGGTGCTTGGGAACTTTTTAAGCCTTCTTTATTGTGGATTAATGATGGTCTTATTGCAATCTTTTTCTTTGCCATAGGACTTGAATTAAAAAAAGAATTTGTTCAAGGAGAGTTTAAAACTCTTAGTAATATTACCCTACCCTTAATGGCTGCTATAGGCGGTATAGTTGCGCCTGCTTTGATATTTTGTGCTATCAATTTTAACGATGCTTATGTTTTAAAAGGTTGGGCTATACCAACGGCAACTGATACTGCATTTGCTCTAGTTATACTTACAATGCTAAAACAACGCATACCAAGTTCTTTAAAAATATTCTTAGTATCTTTAGCGATTTTTGATGATGTAGGAGCTATTTTAATCATTGCTATTTTTTATACAGGAGAGCTTTCAACTTTAGCCTTTTTTGTTGCCTTTTGCTGTATTGTGGGTCTATTTTTACTTAATCGCTTGGGTAATGAAAGAAAATCATTTTATTATATACTTGGAGCATTACTTTGGCTTAGTGTATTAAAAAGTGGAGTGCATGCAACTTTAGCAGGTATTATCACAGCTTTATTTATACCTGTATATACAAAAAACAACCATGCTTTATTAGAAGAAATCGAGCATGGTTTAAAATTTTGGATAGCTTTTATAATACTACCACTTTTTGCTTTTGCCAATGCAGGGGTTGATCTTTCAAAAATTGAAGCTCATATGCTATTTAGCGGTGTAAGTGTAGGGATTTTCTTGGGCTTATTTGTTGGAAAACAACTAGGTGTATTTGGCTTTGCTTATATGGCAATTAAACTTAAACTTGCAAAACTACCAAAAGATGCTAATTTTAAACAACTCTATGGAGTTTGTATACTCACAGGCATAGGTTTTACCATGAGCTTTTTTATAGACGCCCTTGCCTATGAAGTAAGTGATATATTTAATTTTGTGGATAATTTTGCTATTTTACTAGCTTCCTTAGCTTCAGGTGTATTTGGCTATTTTTATCTGCGCTTTGTAAAATAATTAAGTTTTTTTTAAATTAAATAAGATATAATTTCATTTCTTATTTAATATTTGGCCCATTCGTCTAGCGGTTAGGACATCGCCCTTTCACGGCGGTAACACGAGTTCGAGTCTCGTATGGGTCACCACTTTTAACTTCTAATTACAAAAATATTAAAAATAGTAATTTTCCATAACTAAGCTTAATTTATAATCAATACATCAAATAAATATTCTAAAAGTAAAAAATATAAATAAATTTACCTACTGACAAGCTTGTAAGATTTTATGAAAATACTATGGATAATAAGGCTTATCCTTTAAGAATTTATAAGATAGAATTTTAACTTTCTTTATTTTCTCCATCTTTAAAAGAAAATATAGGCAAACTTAAACCATAATATATAGCCAAAAGTCTTGCTATGGTTCCTACAATCAATGAAGCAAGAATTACCCATAACTCATCTACGCCCAAAATATACAATATATAATACAAAGCCCCTGTTAATATAGCAACACCCGCATAAATTTCTTTTTGAAATACAAGTGGTATCCTAGCACACAATATATCTCTTAATATCCCACCAAATACACCAGTAATCACAGCTGAACTCACAGCCACTATAAAACCATACCCCATTTGTATTGCAATTTGTGCACCTAAAACACTAAAAACAACCAAACCTATAGCATCTAAAATCAAAAAAAGTTTTTCAAGCCTTATAACATATTTGGCAATTTTTGTTGTAATCATAGCTGCAACACAAATTAAAATCACATATTCAGGAGTTTTAATCCAAGTTAGCGGATGATGATCAAGTAAAATATCTCTAATAGAACCTCCGCCAATAGCTGTTACTAAAGCTATAAATATCACTCCAAAAAGATCCATTTTATGTCTTCCCGCAGCAATAGCTCCTGTCATCGCATCAACAGTAATTCCGATAATATAAAGTATAGTTAAAAGCATAATGAGTTTTAAAAAAACCCTTGTTAAAACAAGGGTTAATTTTTACTTACGATATCAATGATATTTTGAGCTACTTTTTTAGCAATAGGATCAACAAATTCAGCAGGAGAGGTAAATCCTACACAAGAGCAGTTAATCTCACCTAAAACATATTTATCTTTACCATTTTCATCTGTATCTAAGATAAAATCAGCAGTCCAAATCAAAGGAATATCATAATTTCCAAGTTTTGAACGAATTTCAGGCAAGGTTGCTAAAAACCAATCAACCAATCCTTGCCAATCTTTTGGCTCATCATATCTATATTTTGCACCTGAAAAAAGTGTAGCAGAGAATGCATCAGCACCTTCTGCAGGCTTTTTATGCACTACATAAATTGGAGTATGATAAAGCATTAAAATTCTAATTTCACCTTCTTTGATACGCGGCAAGAAAGTCATATCTACAAGCATACCATTATCACCTATAATGTATTGCTCACAAAAGTCCATAAACTCACCAAGTTCTCTTTCTTCTGTGTGATTATCTTTTGCTTCTGTGCATTTGATTTTTGCATTTAATGGCACACTTGTCGCCCCCATTGGTAGCTCATCTATCAATCTTACACGCCAAATTCCCTCACCCGTTGAACCACGATTTTGTTTTAAAACCCTCTCACCCTTTGCTAAAGTTTTTGGAAAACTTTCTTTAAAAGTTTTGATATCATAATACGCATAAGTATCTTCAGGCACTAAAGCCGTTTTATTAAGCTTGGTAAGCGCATCTTTAGCGCCATATCCTATCATCGCATCAGGATGAGGCATACCTATAACACCATTTGCACAAAGTTTTCTAAGCATATCAAAATACTCGTTTTCTTCTTTTAAATTTCCAGGATTAATTCTAGAAACATAAGCATCAGCATTGTTTTTTACATATTCATAAATTTCATCTTTCTTTTCAACTTCAAAAAAGATAACCTCAGCATTCCAACCTTGTTCTTTTAAGGCATTTACCATAGGCATAGTATCTTTTCTATGACCATCTTCACCTTTATCGCTACCACCTCTAACTTCAAAAAACACAATATTTTTTTTCATATTTCTCCCTTTTTAAAGATATTTTATCATCATATCTAAATAAGTATTAAATTTTTATTTGTTTTTTCCATAAACTCGTTGTAAATTTTGCAAATTTGAGCTTGCATTTAAAAGCAAAGCATCAGCCATGCAAATTGCTACCATAGCATTTACCACAACACTACCTCTTATACACACACAAGGATCATGTCTGCCTTTTAACTCGTGTATAATATTTTCTCCTTGAATATTTTGCGTTTGTTGGGGTAAAAATATAGAAGGAGTTGGCTTAAAATATGTTTTTATATCGATAAAATCCCCATTAGAAATTCCGCCTAAGATCCCACCGCTATGATTGCTTAAAAACACTCCATCTTTTAGCTCATCATTATTTTGACTTCCATATATATAGCTACTTTGAATACCGCTTCCTATTTCTATAGCTTTAACCGCATTGACTCCCATAATTGCATGAGCAAGTTTAGAATCAAGCTTATCATACAAAGGCTCACCTAAACCTTTTATAAGGTTTTTCACTCTAGTAAAAACTCTAGCGCCTATGCTGTTTTTAGCTTTTTTAGCTTTTAAAATTTCATCTTTAAAACTTTGCTCTAAATTTTTATCTAAAGCATAAACTTCACTATTTTTAGCATAATCAAAATCAAACTCATCATTACTAAGTTTGCTATCAATGCTTCCTACTCCAAAAACTCCGCTCATTATTTCTATGTCAAATTCTTTTAAAAGCATTTGTGCCACAGCTCCTGCTGCTACTCTTGCTACACTTTCTCTAGCACTAGCTCTTCCACCGCCTCTATAATCTCTAATGCCATATTTGTGATAATAAGTAAAATCAGCATGTGCAGGACGAAATACATCTTTTTCATAATCTTTTGAGCGTGTATTTTCATTATACACCAAAACACTTATAGGAGTTCCTGTTGTATAACCCTCAAAAACCCCACTTAAAACTTGAGCTTTATCTTCTTCTTTTCTAGGAGTGCTAAATTTATTTTGACCTGGCTTTCTTTTATCTAGCATTTCTTGCAAAAAATCAAAATCAAATTTCACCCCTGCTGGCATACCATCTATCACACAACCTATAGCTTGACCATGAGATTCGCCAAAGCTTGTAAATTTAAATCTTACTCCAAAGCTATTCATAGTTTTCCTAATTTCTCAAGTGCGATTTTAGCACATTGTTGTTGGGCTTCTTTTTTACTACCTGCTATAGATCTTGCTACTTCTATGCCTTGAATTTTTACTGCGATTTCAAATTGCTTTTTATGATCAGGCCCAAAAGCTTTTACCACTACATACTCAGGTGTGCCTGCCATATTTGCTTGTGTAATTTCTTGTAATCTTGTTTTATAGTCTTTAAACAAACTTTGTGTGTCAATATGCGGATAAACTTCATTAAGCAAATTTAATGCTATATTTTTAGTTTTTTCAAAACCTATTTCTAAATACAAAGCCCCCATTAGTGCTTCAAAAGCATCAGAAAGTATGGAAGGTTTATTGCGTCCATCGTTATTTTCTTCTGCAATAGACATAAAAATACATACTCCAAGATCAAGTTTTTGCGCTAAAGTTGCAAAAGATTTTTCATTCACCAAAGCTGCTCTAAGTTTAGAAAGATTTCCTTCTGAGTCTTTTTGAAATTTAAAAAACAAAAACTCCCCTACCACTAAATCCATCACAGCATCACCCAAAAACTCTAATCTTTCGTTATTATAAGGCTTTTTATAGCTTTTATGCGTCAAAGCTTCGATAAGCAATTGCTCATTTTTAAAATGATAATTTAATCTTTCTTGGAGTTTTTTAAGCATTTATTGACCTTTCTTCTTGGAGCTTTAAGGCTGCATTTCTTGCTAGCTCATCACAACGCTCATTTAATTCATGGCCATTGTGTGCTTTGATCCAAAAAGCAGTTATTTTATGATCTTTAGCTACATTTAAATACTCTTTCCAAAGATCAATATTTTTTTTACCCTTAAAATCCTTTTTTACCCAACCTTCAAGCCATTCATTAATACTTTGTACCATTAAATTTGAATCTGTGTATAACTTTACCTCACATGGTTCTTTTAAAGCTTTTAAAGCCTCTATAATAGCCATTAATTCCATGCGGTTGTTTGTTGTATTCTCACACGCCCCACTTTGTTCTTTTTGATGATTTTTATAAGTTAAAACATAAGCCCACCCTCCAAAACCAGGGTTATTTAAGCAAGAACCATCAGTATAAATTTCAATATTTTTCAAGCTTTTACCTCATAATAAATCTCGCATTTTCCAAATTCATAACAAAATGGACAATGATAAAAAAACAAAGGACTTTGATTTTTACAATTATTACACACATAAGTAAAGCTAAGATTTGCACTTAGCTTATTATCGTTTAAAATTTTTAAAATTTTTAGTTTATGATTTTTGATAGAAATAGCTTTGTTGCTTAAATTTTTTGCATAAAAAAACTCATGGTATTTTTCATCTTCAAGATTAAGCGGACTTTTGCATTCATTAAGCAAATCAATGACATTTTCAAATTGGGGCATTTGAGTAAGTTTATCTTTATAATGCAAAAAGCAAAGTCTTAAAATATACTCATTATCCTTGCTCAAAGCTAAAATTTCTTTTAGTTTTTGTTCTTGCTCTTTAGAACTTACTTGAATTTTAAAAGCCTTTATCAAGGCTTTTTCTGCATATATATTTTCTCCTAGCTCGAACAAACACTCTAAAACATCTAAAACCTTGTCATAATCTTTGAGTTTTAAATAAACAATTTTTAAAAGTTTTAAGCTTTCTTTATTGCGTGCTTTAATTTTTAAGGCATTTAACAAAGCTTCTACACTACGCTCTAAAAATCCTGCTTTCAGATAAACTTGTGCTAGTGAAAAAAAGATAAATTCTTTTTGGCTTGCTTCATTTGCTTTTTGCAAAGCTATGAGATAAATCCCCACAGCTTTTTCAAATTCACCACTTTTGGTAAAAATTTGAGCTAAGAAATTTAAATTTTCTATGCTTAAATTGGCATTTTTTAAAATTTGTTGATGTGTAGAATTAATTTCAAATTTTTTTACAAAACGATCAAGTTTGCTTTTTTGGTCTTTACTTGCAAAAATACGCCATATATAATGTGAGCTAGCTATGATAAAAACCAAAGCAGTTAAAACAATAAGACCAAATAAAGGATCGCGGTATTCTACAAAGAAAAAATCCATAACCTTACAACTTAATTTTCAAATTTATAACAATTATAGCTAAATGCTTATATAATTTTCTTTAAGGTTTAAAGATGATAGAACAAGCAAGTATAGAACAACTTTTACAAAAAACAGATATTGTTGATATCATAACTCATTATGTTGAAGTAAAAAAACAAGGCTCAAGCTATGTTTGCGTTTGTCCTTTTCATGATGATAAAAATCCTAGTATGCATATTAATTCTATTAAAGGATTTTATCATTGTTTTGCATGTAAGGCTGGGGGCAATGTTTTTAAATTTGTAATGGATTATGAGAAATTAAACTTCGTTGAAGCAGTGGAAAAAGTTGCTTCATGGAGTAATTTTTCACTTACTTATACCTCGCAAAAACAAGATAATAAAAAATCCATCATTCATATCTTGCCTACTCTTAATGCTTTTTACAAACAAAACCTAGCTAAAAACAAAGAAGCTTTAGCTTATCTTTATAAAAGAGGCTTAAATGATGAGGATATTAGAACCTTTGAACTAGGCTTTGCGCCAAGTTCCAATGAAACACTAAGACTTTTACAAAATGAGCAAATCACTCAAGAAGAAGCTTTAGAGGTAGGTGCGATAAAACAAAATGAAAATGGCGCTTATGCAAGTTTTATCAACCGCATTACTTTTAGCATTTATGATCATAAAAATTTGCTTATAGGCTTTGGTGGTAGAACTTTAGATGAAACAAATATGGCAAAATACGTTAATTCTCCCCAAAGCAAACTTTTTGATAAATCACGCGTTTTTTATGCACTCAATTTAGCAAAAGATGCCATTTATAAACAAAAAGAAATGATAATTTGTGAGGGCTATATGGATGCTATAGCCTTTCATAAAACAGGATTTAAAAATGCTGTAGCGGTTTTGGGAACAGCTTTGGGTGAAAATCACATACCTTTAATAAAAAGATTAGAAGCAAGGGTAATTTTATGTTTTGACAATGATAATGCAGGACTTAATGCCGCTGTGCGTTCAGCACATTTGCTAAGTTTAGCAAAAATTGATGGAAAAGTAGTCTTAATAGAAGGTGGAAAAGATCCGGCCGAACTTGTAGCAAGCCATCAAGAAAAATTACTTTTTAATATTTTAGAAAAAGGTATAGAACTTGGAGAATTTTATATAAGAAGTTTGATTGCAAGTTGTGATTTAAACTCAGCACTTAGCAAACAAAAGGCTTTAGAAGAGGTACAAAAATATACTTTTAACCTTGAACCTTTAATAGCAAATTCCTACACTACCTTGGTAGCAAATCTTTTGGGTGTAAATATTAATGATATTAAACTTTCTAAAAATACAAGAAAAATAAGCTTCATTAATCCTATAAAACAAAGTAAAATCAACAATATAAGCGAGTTAGAGCTTTTGAAATTTTTATATGAAAACAATGAAACCATAGGGCTTTTTAAGCTTTTAAGTACAAAAGAATATTTTTTACACCAAGACATTACTAAAGCTATTTTAGAGCAAAAAAACTTTGAAGATCCTAGTATAAGAGAGCTTTATGAATTTGAAAATATCAAAAATTTAAGCAATTTAGAAGAATTTTTATATGCTATTTGTAAGATCAACCTTGCATATTTTAATAAATTAAAAAGTTTGAATTTAAAACAAGCCTTTAAAAAACAAATTTATAATTTACTCAATCAAAATTTAGAAAAAATCAAAAAAAGCTATCAAAATGATGAAGTTTTTTTAAACCATTTGATAGAAGTTTTAAAAAGCGTGCATTTTTTAGATGATGAGGAAAGTTTGGAATTATTTTTAAATAGACTACAAAAAAACATCAAAGATAAAAAAGTAATTCATTATAACTTTGAAGAAGAAGTTTTTTAAATAAAAACTTGCGCAAAAATTAAAAAATATTCATTACAATATGCCAAAAATTTCGAAAGGAAAAAATGAAAGCATTAGCACTTTTTAGCGGCGGGCTTGATTCTATGCTTGCTATAAAACTCATAAGCTCTCAAGGTATAGAAGTAAAAGCTTTAAATATCAATATAGGCTTTGGTGGCACAAGCGATAAAAGCGAACTCATGACAAAACGCGCTGCTATGGCAGGGGCTAGTTTTGAAATGATAGATGTAAGAAATGCATATTTGCAAGAAGTTTTATTTAACCCTCAATATGGATATGGAAAGCATTTTAATCCTTGTATAGATTGTCATGCTTTTATGTTTAAAACTGCTCTTTCAATGTTAAAAGATGAAAATGCAAGTTTTATCATCACAGGAGAAGTAGTTGGTCAACGCCCAATGAGCCAAAGAAATGATGCTATGGCCAAGGTTAAAAAACTAGCACTTGATGAAGAAGATTTAATCTTGCGTCCAATGTGTGCTAAAAATTTACCTTTAACCAAACCTGAGCGTGAGGGTTGGGTTGATAGAGAAAAGTTAGAAAACATAAGTGGAAGAAGCAGAAAAAGACAACTTGAACTAGCTGCCAAATTTGGTTTTGAAGATTTTGAAAGTCCAGGCGGTGGATGTTTGCTTACACTTGAGAGCTTTTCTAATAAAATCAAAGATTTCATTAAATTTGATAAAAATATGCAAGTTAATGATGCTCAACTTTTAAAATACGGACGCCACTTAAGACTTCCAAATGGCTCTAAAATGATAGTAGGTAGAAATGAGTTAGAAAATCAATTTTTAAAAGAATTAAAAACTCAAAAATACGAAGAATTAAAACTTTTTGATTTAATAGGTGCTTATTCTTTGGTGGATGAAAACATCAATCCACAAGATCTTGAACTTGCTCTAAGCATAGCACTAACTTATGCTAAAACTCAAAATAATACAAAATACAAAATAGGCTTTAAAGATAAAATTTTCCAAAGTATGGCTTTTGAAGATAAAAATAAAATTCAAGAGTATTTTATAAATTAAACTACCCTTTAAAGGGTAGTTTTTTAGAATTTCTTTCTTCTAACCTCTGCTACAATATCAGCTGACATAGAATCAACTTCATTAGCTACAGAATTAGTCGCATGAGCAATTTGTGAGTTTTCTTTAGTTAAACCATCAATTACTGAAACAGATTGATTAATTTGTGAAATTCCTAAAGCTTGCTCCTTAATACTCTCACCCATTTCATTAATAGATTGAACTAAGATATTAGTATTAGCTTCAATCTCACCTAAAGACTTTTGAGTTCTTTCTGCTAGATTTCTAACTTCATCAGCAACAACAGCAAAGCCACGTCCATGTTCACCAGCACGTGCAGCTTCAATAGCTGCATTTAATGCAAGCAGGTTAATTTGATCTGCAATATCTCTAATAACATCGGTTACATCTTTGATATCACTACTTTGCTTAATAACCTCTTCAGTTCTTGCCGCTACTGCATTCATAGAAGCACTCATTTCTTCAACTGCAGCTGCACTTTCTTGTAAAGAATCAGCTTGTTTTTGCGCACCATCATTAAGTTTTAAAACACTCTCTTTTAAAGCATCAGCTTTAGTTTGAAGCATTTCACCTTGACTTAGTGAAGCTTGAAGCATTTTTCTAATCTCTGCACCTACTGCATTAAGTGATTTTTCTATCTCACCTTCTGCATTTTCAAGCTTATCGGAAAAATCAAGATTTTTAAAACTTGCAAAAACTCTTTCTATTTCATTTAAATCCCTACCTATTTTTAATTCCATATCCTCAAGCATTTTGTTTAACACTTCTTTTAATTCTACAAGTTTTGGATTTACAGGATTTGCCTCTATTCTTTGAGTGAAATATCCTTTTTCTATTTCACAAGAAACTTCTAAAATATTTTGCACAGTAATGTCATCTTTTTCTAAGCAAGTTTGAATATACTGAACATTATCATTAATCACACCAGCCATTTTGCCTATTTCATCATTATATCTAGGTTTTAAAACTTCTACTGTTGCAACCTCATGATTTAGGTATCTAAAAAATTTCATTAAATGACTTTGGAGTCTTTGTACTCTAATAGAAACAATTCTTTTTACAGAAATACTGATTGCAATCACGATAAAAATAACCGCTATAACAGAACTTACCAAGATGATATTTCTAAGATCTACGATTGGTGCATACACAGATTCATTAGGCACAACAGCCAACATAGCCCAATGAATTCCAGTATTTGGCCACACTTCAAATACCCTTATAGCTCCATGATATTCACTACCATCATCTGCTATATAATCAATAGCTCCTGCATGGATAGTTTTTTGAGCTTCTATCACATGAGCTGCATTTTTATTAACATCCGTAATTTTCTTCGTAACAAAATCTGCATTTGGATGTGTAGCTATAACACCATTGCTTGCTATTAAAATCCTTCTTGCTCCTTGATAAATTGATCTTGATGGATCATTTAAAAAATCTGCAATAGGTTTAAGATCATAAAGCATACCAACAACACCTATTGCCTTGCCTTCTTTATTTACAATAGGTGCAGCTACATTAAGTCCTAAAAATTTATTACCTTGGATGTTATACCATCTTGGTTCACCAAAATAAAGTTTATCACCACCCATTAAATTTTTAATAGCTTGTGTTGAAGCTATTTCTTCACTTGCTGCTATAGTTTGCATACCGCCAGCATTATTTGCGTCATTATCTTTCATCAAAATCATAAATTCATTATTATTTGTAAAGTATTTTGTATCAACGCCTAAATTTTTATATACAGAACCATCTTGCAAATAATAATAACCATAAGCCACATCACGGTTTGCATCAATAGCCTCCCCTAGAATATTTTCTATCCTTTTTGGGTTTATAGCACCTTCTGAAATAAGATTGTTTAATGTTCTTTGAGTACCAATAGCACTTACAAATAAAGACTTGATACTTGCTTCAGCTTGATTTCCATAGCGATGTACAGAAGCTGTAAGTGTATTTTCTATCTGCGTGTTTAAAATAGCAGTAGATCTGTTAATAATAAGCAAAGACAAAGCACTCAAAATTAAAATAACAGTAATAATTGCCACGAAGACAATTTTTGCACCAAGACTCCAATTTCGCATTTTCTCTCCTTAGATATTAAGTGGTAAAATATTCTTGTTATTATAAATAATTTTTATTAAAAAAATATAAAAAATTATTTTATTTTTATTTATTTTATAAGAATTGTAATTACTTTTATTTTTTATCGCTTAAAATACTATAAAATATGGATAATTGTAATTAATTTTTAGTTAGTATTTTTTGCCATTTATATTTAAAATATATTAAAAGTTATAAAATCGCTTTGTCCATTTTCGCTAATAATATTAAGAGTATATTTACCTTTTTTTAAATTTAAGGCCAAAGATTCTTCCTTACCTTCGAAAATTAGCTCTTGATTTAAATACCAAAAAAGCTTTTCTTTTCTAGGATTTGTAAGCTTTATTAATAATTTTTGTGAACCTTTTAAATCTTTTGGTAAAATGATATTAAGATTATTTAATGGATAAATAATTTTTAAATTTTGATTATAATTTTGCAAATTTTGCCTTTCTTTTGCAAAAAACGCTTGTGCATTAGAAGGTAAATTTAATATAATCTTTTTCTTTGCATGGATGAAATTTTCATCTAAAGAATCAACTTCTTTGTTTTTATACATAAAAACTTCTTTTAAAAATGGCGAAATCCTTAAAACATTTGCACTTTGTGGGTAAAGTACCTCTTTAAAATCAAATTTATAATCATATCTATACCCTGTTTGATTTTCTATCTTTATAGTAACCAAATCACTAGGTTTTTCAAATTCTAAATTAACTCCCTCAAGTAAAGCTAAAAGCTCAAAAAACAATTCTCCTGCTATACTCACACCATATAAATTTGCATTTGCTTCGCCATTAAAATTTCCAACCCATACTCCTAAAGTGTATTTTGGAGAAGTTCCTATAGCCCAGGCATCTTTTCTACCATAACTTGTGCCTGTTTTCCAAGAGATGATAGTATTAAAATCATATTGTCTTAAACCTGATCTATCCAAATCCTTTAAGGTTTGTAAGGTTAAAAAGCTTGCTCCATCACTAATAAGTTTTTTATCTTTTTTAACAAATGTATTTTCTTCATACAAAAGCTCTTTAAAATTTCCATAATTTCCAAGTCCTAGATAAATTTTTACCATATCTTCTAAACTCAATTCTTTTGTACCTAAAATCAAAGAAAGTCCATATTTTTTAAAATTTTCATCTTCAAAACCTAAAATATCTTTGAGTTTATAAAAAAACTTCTCATACCCATATTCTGCAAGCAAGCTTACAAAAGGGATATTAAGTGATTTTTGCAAAGATTCTTTTGCGCTAATAAGGCCATGATATTTTTTATTTGCATTTTGCGGGGCAAAATTAGAAAAAAATGTAGGCACATCAAGCATTAAAGACTCAGGCACTACAAGCCCCTCATCTATGGCAAAAGCAAAAAGCAAAGGTTTTAAGGTTGAACCCACACTACGCTTTGCCATCACCCCATCAACTTGACCAAAACTTGCAAAATCATAAAAATCATTAGATCCTACATAAGCTAAAACTTTATTTGTTTTGGTATCTGCTAATAATATAGCTAAATTTTTTATACCCTTTTGCTCTAATTTATAAGAATATTCTTTGGCTTTTTCTTCAAATTTGATTTGAATTTTTTTATCTATGCTAGAAATGATTTTTTCTTTATCCGCTAAAAGCCTACGCGCTAAATGCGGAGCTAAGTTTTTTCTTGCTTTAAAGCTAGGAAGTTTTTCGGCCTTTGCAAGAGTTAAGATATCTTTAGAAAAATATCCCTTTTCAAAAAGCCTATCAAGCAAAACATTGCGTTTTTTTAAAAGCTTATCTTTGTTTTTTTCAAGATTAATCAAACCTGGATTATTAGGAAGCACAGCAAGCAAGGCTGCTTCACTCCAAGTAAGATCTTTTAAATCTTTTTCAAAATAAAACAAACCCGCACTTGCAACACCTACTAAATTTCCTCCATAGGAAGCATTGTTTAAATAAAGTTTTAGAATTTCATCTTTTTCATAAGCACTTTCTAAAGCAAAAGCTTTGATGATTTCGTTAAATTTATTAAAATATGTACGTTTATTTTGCTCTAGAAGTTTGATTGTTTGCATAGAAATTGTACTTGCACCACTTCTTTTACTTGAAAAAAGATTATTTTTAAAAGCTCTTATAAGTGCTAAAAAATCTACTCCATAATGAGAATAAAAATTTTTATCTTCATATAAAATAACTGCACTTTTTAATTTTTGTGGTATAAAATCACTCTCTAAATGCCATTGTTCATTAGCATCTAAAAATACACTAAGAATTTCTTTGTTTTTATCAAGTAAAACCTTGCTATAAGTGCCTTTAAATAAATCCTTGCTATCAAAACTAAAATAAACTAAGCCTATGTAAAAACATAGGCTTAAAAAGCATATTGCAAGGCTTATTTTGATTTTCACTGCACTACTTTGACTCTTTTGCTCTCACTTAAAGCTTTATAAGCATTATCATACATTGCTTCAGCATAAGCTCCGCTCAAAGTATATACACCTGGAGTAACAGCACTTAATTTCACAAAAAATTCTCTTGATTCATCAGAATATAAAGGAAAGAAATACATGATTTTATCATCTCTTATATCGACAAAATCATAATAAGAATTTTTCACAAAATCAGGAGTTTCATCATCTAAAAGATCATGCACTATCTCCCATCCACTTGGTAAAATTTGAGTTAAAGCTATATTAGAAGCGCCTGGATAATTTTTATTTGATATTTTTAATTTCATATAAAAAATTTGAGAACTTTTTATAGCACTTTCATCTATTTCATTTCCATTTTCATCATAAAAACTTCTTTCTATATACATACGCTGCGCAAAAGGCTTGGCAATACCTTTTTTAATACCCTCTACTCCAAAATGTACATAAGTATCTTCTTTAGCTTCTATCAAAGCACCGCCTTGATTAAACTCAAATTTAGAAAAAGTTGCATTGAGCTTTTTATCCTCACCATTAATTTTTACTCTTGCATTGATAGTTTTAGAGCTTTCATCGCTAAAACTATTTGCCAAAGCATATAAAGCATAGCCTGTGCTTTGAGTGCTAAGCCAAGCTTGGCTTTCTAAAGTTTTTTTAATATCATCTAATAATTCATCATTATTTTTACCATAGATTATTTTATACGCATTTGTAATAATAGCTTCATCTCTTAGAAAAGATCCATAAGTATGAGTATAATTAGCTTTTCCATCAGGCTTTGTGCTTAAATTTTTAGCTATATTTAAAGCTACCTCATCAAAACCTGCTAATTTATAAGCTGCGCCAAGTTGCCAAAGACTTACATTATTTAGGCTTTGCAAATAAATACTATCTTCATAAATGGCATTCATTATACTTAAATTTGGCTCTTTAGCTAAAGCTAAAAGATATAAAGAATTTATTCTTATTTCTTTATTTGTTTGAGCTTTTAAAACATAGCGTTTTTGATAATCAAGCCATGCTTTAAACATACCCTCACTCACATAATAGCCTCTTTCTTTAGCCAAAATCATAAACATACCCGCATAATTACTTCCCCAAGCATCAGAATCTTTAAGTCCTTGCCAATAAGCAAAGCCACCATTAGCAGTTTGGAAATTTGCGTATTTACTTAACAATGCATTGATATTGTTAATATTTTTTTGCTCATTTGCTCCTTGATCAAGTTTTTGTAAAAAAAGTTGTGGTAAAACTGCTGAAGTGCTTTGCTCTATACATCCATAAGGATAATTTTGCAGGTATTTTAATCTATGATTTATATTTAAAATAGGCTTAGAACTCACACTTAAAAATGCTACTGGATTAATATAATCTTGTGTGATTTTAAACTCCATAGAAGTATTTGCAGGAATTTTAAAAGATTTACCCTCATAAGTAATGGTATTTAGCGCTTTTATGTCAATTTGAGTATTTTGAGTATAGGTGTAATCTTTTGCATTTAAACTTAACTCTATTTCTTCTACTCCAAGCTTGTTTGAATTTACTTTTGCATTAACATAAATATCTTTGCTTTTTTCATTACCAAAGTCAATTAAAATTTCATCTTTTTCAAAATTTATGAGTGAATTTTTTGTTTTTAGTTTAAGTTTTGCATTTTTTACATCATCATCAACTTTAAATACCTGCACCAAAAGCTTAAACTCATCATCAAGCCTTAAAGCCCTTGGCAATGTTTCAAGCATTACAGCAGGTGCGCTAACTTGGATATCTTTAGAAGCACTGCCAAAACCTGCTAAGTTGTTTGCCACTACCATAACCCTAACCGAACCTAAGTATGATGGCATATTAAATTTTAATTTTGCATAACCATTTTCATCACTTTGTGCTGGCTCTTGAAACAACACAATAGGTTTAAAGCGTCTTGCTTTTTCATCGTTTTTACTTTTATTTGTCCTACTTTCTAAGAAAACATCACCACCTGTAGTTAATACCTTAGAAGCATTAGAAATATTTTTAGCAATGATTTTATCATAGGTATCATATATACTCATGTTAAAGCGTGTTTTTTGGTAAAAATATCCCCAAATATCTGGGGTTTTAAAAGCATTCACATCAAGCAAGCCCTCATCTACAATAGCGACGGTATAAGTATAACTTTGCTTGTTTTTACTTTGGATTTCTACTTCAAAATCTTGTTTTGGCATGATTTTATCCGGTACTTTTAAATCAAGCTCGATTTTACTTTGCTCATCTACTACATTTAAAGGCACCACGCCAAAAAGTCTTAAGGCTCTATCGTTAGTGTATTGATCATAATCTTGAAGTAAAATCACGCTCACATAAACATTTGGCATATATTCTTTAAGAATAGGAATTTCAACCTTTGTAATATCTTCATGCGTATCTATCACAAAGCGTTTTAAAACCTTTGCATTATCATTTAAAGTAACAATAGCTTTTGCACCTTTAACACTTTCAAATTCTATAAAAGCTGTTTCATTTGGCTTGTATTCTTTTTTATCGCTTTTTATTTTTAAAGAACTCACTATATCAGCATTACTTGGCGCACCAAAACTACTAATATAAAAAAACTCTCCTGTGCTTGTTTTACTTTGTACATCTTCAAGCTCTATAAACATTTCACCATGATATTCTTTTGGATCAAATTCTATTTTAACCGGTTTATCCTTACTTAAAATACTTCCTTGAGTAATGATTTGTGTGTTTTTATCTTTTTTGAGTGATTTTAAAAAATCATCATAATTATCATAATCCCACCACCAAGAATAATCATTTGCATAAATAGTATATTTAATTTCCCTATTTGCTATCAAATTCTCATCTAAATCACTCACAATGGCTTCAAAATTGATAATAGAACCTGAGCTTAAATAATGATTTTTTAAACGCTTAATACCTACAAAATACTCATGCAATATTACTTGTGAATTTACAAGTGCTTCAACCGATCTTGAGCCTTTTTCAAAAACCCTAGCCCTTATACTAGCTTCTAAATTATATGGGGTATTTTTTAAAAAGTCATTTAAAGTAAATTCTTGCTTTGTAAAGCCATTTTCATCTAACATACCTTTTAAATTATCTTGATATTTTTGTACTAAAACACTAGGATTTGAAAAAATGTATTCTGGGTATTTTGAATTTTTATATTCTTTTTTACTCACAAACAAATCAGCTTGATATTGCAAATTACTTGCTGGTGTTCCAAAAAGATATTTTGAGCTAATATTAAAATCTAATTTTTCATTTTCTTTTATACTTTTTGGAGCTTGCATGGATACTTTTATACGATTTGGCACTATATTTTGCACTAAAATTTCTTTATCAAAAACCATATTTGCAAATTCTACTCTAGCTAAATACACTCCACTTAAAGCTTGTTGATCGAGTGAAATCTTTTTATAAAAAGTTCCATTACTTAAAGGTTCAAGCTTGATTTTATCCAAAAGCTTTTTATTGCGCGGGTCAAAAAAACTTAAAAATATAGGATGATTAACAACTCCTTTATCATTTCTTGCAACCATAGTTAAATGGATATCATCACCTGGTCTATAAACCCCTCTTTCTGTGTAAATAAATACTTTATTTTGAGAAGTTAAATCAAAACCATCAACATCAAAACCATCATATAATAAAGGTGAGCTTAAACGTAAAATAGAAGCTTGTTTATCTTTTGAAGCAATGATAAATAAAGCTTTTGATTCATCAATATCATCAAAAACAGCCAAACCATTATCATCACTCATTTTAGAAGCTAAAACTTGATTGCTTTTGCTAATAACATCAACCTTAACCCCACCTAAAGCCTTTTGCGTGGTAAAATCTCTCACATCTACAAAAAGCTTTTTATTTAAATTTTGAGCAATCAAAGCTATATCTGAAAAAATTAAGTTCTTGCTTACTTTTGCTTTTTGGTTAAAAAATTTATATTTTTTCCAACTCTCCATTCCCTCATCAAAAACATAATCAACATCTTCTTCTTTAAAATAAAGCTTGACTATAAACACACCACTTAAATCTTTCAAACCATCTAATACGATCTCATTTTCTTGCCATTGATTTTTGGTATTTTTTATATCAAAGTCTTTTTTTAACACTATTTCACTAGTATAATCACTCTCTGAAAAAATATCACTATCATAATCGCTTAAATTTTTAGCACCTTGAAGATTTTTATATCTTAAATATTCACTTAAGTTATTTGAAAATACTTGATAAACTTCCAAACGAACCTTTTTAATATTCATACTCTTAAAAGCTATTTTTTTACTCGCCTTGCTAGATAAAAACACTCCTTGATTTGTAAAACTTATAGCAGGCTCATAGTCTTTTAAACTTACTTGAGTTTTGTAATTTTCTTTTGTACTAATTCCATCAGCACTTTTAATCCCTTGAGCAAGTTGAATTTCATAAGTTTTATTTGGGGAAAAATTACCTGTAAGCTTGATTTTATTTCCAAAAGCTAATGCTTTAAAATCTACTTCTGGGGTAATAAAAATCAATTCTTTTAAATTCTGATCTTGTGAAATATTTTGAGAAAAAAGCAATTCTATGTTTTTATTAACTATATTTGCATTTTGAAAAACAAATTCGCTCTTTGCAAGCAAAATATACTCTAAATCTATATTTTTCTCTAAACCTAAAATTTCTTTATCAAAAACTACTTTTACATTAGTATTAGTATTTTTGATACTTAGTGCTTTAGAATATATACTTGCTATATCACCTTGGATAATGATTTTATCTATTTGAATTTCTTTTTCTTGTGCAGTAATTTTAATAGCTTTTAACAATTCATCTTTATTAAGAGTATAAAAACTTTGAATATTTAAAAGCAATACACTCTCATCATTTGAAATATTTTGAAAATATCCTTTAATATCTAGTTTTTCAAAAGGAGTTTGGACTTTTAATTGCACTTTTTCATTTGCTAAAATATCATTTAAATCTATAAAAATATCATATGCTTGATTTGCTTTTAAAGCTGTAAAAATATTTAATCTTGTGGGTGTTTCAAGCTCATATTTTACTTTTGTCTTTTGATTATTAACAATAATTTCTCTTTCTTTTATAACGCCTATTTCTTGATTAATAATATTAGTATTAAACTCTATAAAAATACTTTGCGTGTTTTCATTAAAACCATAAGCTCTTATAGCAGAGCTTTTATCTTCATTTTTAGAACAAGCAAACAATAAACTTGCAAGCAAAAATGCAAAAAAACAATGTAAAAACCCTCTCATAAATACCTCATTTTAGTAAATTTTTCAAATTATATCTAAATTCACTCTTGCTTCACTCAAAAAATTATATAATTCTTGCATAAAAAATAAAGGAGAAAAAATGAAAAAGAAAATCGCTACATTATTAACAGTTTTAGGTCTTTCAAGTCTTGCTTATGCAGATGGAATTTATGGAGTGATAGTAGATGTAAATGATGGTGCAAAAACCATTTTAATTGACACCACTTACGGTCAAAAAATGAATGTAAAAATTCTACCAAATACTGAAATTGATATGGATGATTGTGGTATTTTTGGTATGGATAAATACGGCACTTTTAGAGATTTAAAAGTAGGAACTTTTATAGAAGCTGAAGTTTTCCATGGCTATGCTCAAACAACACCAAATCCACAAACACCAAATCAAGTTCAAAATATAACTGCTAAAGAAATCAAAATCGAATGCAAAAAAAGAGCTTATTAAGCAAAATAACTCCTAAAAAGGAGTTATTTTAATGCGTTTTTTTCTTATACTAGTTTGCATTAGCACTTTTGCATTTGCTTATAAAGTTCAAGGCATCTTAAAAAATACCACAGCTCACACAATAAGCATTCAAACAAGTTTTGATAATAATTTAATCATCACAATTTTACCCCAAACACGTATTGATGTTTATGGTTGTGGAATTTTTGGAAGCAATAAAAAACAAGCTAATGTACAAGATTTAAAAAAAGGAAGCCTTGTTAAAATTAAAGGCAGTAAAAATGGAAGTATTATCATCGCTGAAAAAATTATAGTTGAATGCGATAATCAAAGAAGAGCTTATTAAGATAATAGCTCTTCTTTGTCTTCTTTATTGATTTTTTCTATATAAAGACTTTGCGAAGGAAAAGCAAAGCTGAGTTTATTTCTTTCAACAATTTTCATTAACTCAAGCAGAATACTTTGTCTTGCCTCTCTAAAACCACCTGCATCTACTGCTTTGGTATAAAAATATACTTCTATATCAATAGAACTTGCACCAAAACCACTCACAGCCACATAAGTGTTATTTTTATACCCTTCTAAGTCATTTACTGAAACTAAATTTTGTCTGTATCTAGCACGCGTTCCACCATGATTTAACGCGCTATCATCAACTTGAGCTATCAAAGGACTAGTAGCTAATAAATATCTTATATCTTCTACACATTGTTCAAGTTGCTCAGGTCTTGCATCATAAGTGACACCGATAAATAATTTTACATGGCGTCCTATTTTTCTTTTGCTCCAATTTTTTATATTTGTTCCCATGATAGTTGAGTTTGGTAAAAATACTAAAGAATTATCAAAAGTTCTAATAGTGGTTTTTCTAAGTCCAATCTCTACTATGGTTCCTTCTATACCTGAAATTTCCACCCAATCTCCTTGATTAAAACTATTATCAAAAAGCAAAAGCACAGAAGCAAAGAAATTTGCGATAATATCCTTAGCTGCTAATGCTACAGCCAAACCACCAATACCTAAAGATGCAATTAATGCTGAAATATTAAACCCTAAATGCGCTAAAACAAATAAAACAGCTATCACTATAATGATAAAATATAAAATTTTAATGATTAAATTAACCACTTCACGCTTACCACTTTTTTCAGCAAGTTTTGCAACAATCACCATACCATAACTATCAAAGATATTTATCACAAGCCAAGCAGTTAAAATAACATAAGCAATGGATAAAATATTGCTAATTCTTATATCTACAGGTGCAGGATAGTAAAAAATAGTAAAACAAATTCCTATAGCATAAGCAAATAAAAACCAACCCACTGGCCCTTGAAGTTTTTCTAGAAAATGAGTTTTTATCTCCATATTAGCTGAATTTTTTCCAAACAAACGTATGAGTATAAAATATAAAATCTTTGCTAGATAAAACTTCAAAGAATAAAAAAAGACAATTACAGCGATAGAAATGACTATTTTTCCAAGATTTACGCTACTAATAGAAGTTTGTTCATTGATATAATTAATTGCATTTTGCAAGCCTAAACCTGTAAATAAAAAATTAGTTTCAAGCAAGCTTGCATTGTTTCTTAGATAAACTAAAATTTCATTATAAGATTTAATAGCATTTCTTAAATTATTTTCATTGATTTCTAAGGTTCTAAGCTGAGTAATATCATTAATTTTTTCTTTATCTAAGGTAAAATTAAAAACCATATCTTCTTTAAGCACATCAATACTTTTATCAATAATGCTTCTTATAGTCTGACTTTGTGCTCCTTCGATAAAAACTTTTTCTAATTCAAAGATACATAGGTAAAAATGTTCTGCAGAGGTTAAATTTAAAAGTTTAATTTTATTATCCACATAATCATAATATCTTTTCTTAGCTTGAGCATTTTCAACACTTTTTTGCAAAGCATTTTTAGTTTGCAAAAAGTCTTTCGCCTCTTTATCATCAATTTTTTGAGATACCATTTTTAAAGGTAAAGTAGTTAAAATTGCAGCTTTTTGTTTTTCTATTTCTTTAATATTATCTTGAAATTCACTGCTATTTGTATCGCTATTTTTAAAACTTTCTAAAAGTAAATTTAGCTCTATGTAATTTTGCACTAGGGCAAAAATACTATTTTTATCCTCTAAAGCGTTTTTTTCTTGTGCATATAAAGCATTAACAAATAAAAAAAGCAAAATAATGTTAAAAATCTTTTTCATGGTTTTCTCGCTCTCTCTTGAATTAAAACAAAATTTTCAAAATTAAAATCATACTCATAAATTTCACCCGTTTCTATGATGTAATACCAAGCATGGAGTTCAATTTCTTTTTTATTTAAAGCTTCTTCAACGCCTGGATAAGTTAATAAATTTTGCAAAGAATTTACCAAATTCATTTTTTCAGTCATCCAAGAACGCATAGCTAAATCACTACCTGCAATCTTTAAAACCTTATTTTTTATAGGCTCAAGCAAAGTAAGCCATTTTTTGACATTAGGCATATTTTTTAAATCATTTTCGTTTGCATATAAAGCCGCGCAGCCTCCGCAATTACTATGACCGCAAACTATAATATTTTTTATATGTAAAGAATTAAAAGCATATTCAATAGCTGAAGTAGTTGCTAAAAAATCATCCCCGACTCTATAAGGTGGAACGATATTACCTATATTTCTTACAACAAAAAGCTCGCCTGGACCTGTATTAGTGATTAAGTTTGGTATCACTCTTGAATCAGCACAACCTATAAAAAGCGTATGAGGATTTTGCTTGTTTTTTAAACTTTCAAAAAGCTCTGCATGCTCTTTAAAATCTTCTTGCATAAATTTTAAAGCACCATCGATCAAGTCTTTCAAGAATAGTCCTTTTTTGTATTTTAACAAGACATTATACTAAAATTATTTTTACTTAAACCAAATCAATAAATTTATTTTTTGTTATATTTTTATGTAGTTTTAATCTTTCATTTATCTTTTTTTTGTAAATTTTGGTTTTAAAAATTATTGGAGGATTTTAATGAGTCTTTACGATAGAGATTATTCTAACTCTAAAACTCAAGAATTTGAAGGTTATGCTAGAAGTGATTTAAGCATTTTTATAAAACAAACTTATCAGCTTTTTGCTGCTTCATTATTAGCTGCAACAGCGGGCGCTTACATAGGAATTTTTGCTCTAGCGCATCTATTTGCACAATCTCAAGCAACTTTTTGGATTTTATTTGTTGTTGAAATTGGTTTATTGTTTGCATTACAATGGAAAAAAAGAGAAGCTCCGCTTAATTTAATTTTACTTTTTGCCTTTACTTTTGTTTCAGGGTTTACTTTAACACCACTTTTATATTCAGTTTTAGCACTTCCTGCAGGGGCTAGCATCATCGCTCAAGCTTTTGCTTTAACAACAGTAGCTTTTGGTGCTTTAAGTGTATTTGCTATGAATACAAAAAGAGATTTTACTATGATGGGAAAAATGCTTTTTATAGCTTTAATCGTTATCATAGTGGCTTCTTTAATTAATCTATTTTTCCAAAGCTCACTTGTGAGTTTAGCTATTTCTGGTATTGGTGCGATTTTATTTTCTTTTTACATCCTTTATGATACTCAAAACATCATTAGAGGAAACTATGAAACACCAATCGAAGGCGCAGTTGCTCTTTATCTTGATTTTATCAACCTTTTCATCTCTCTTCTTAATATTTTAAGAAGCTTTAATAGCAGATAAAAATTTGCGAGATTTTTTCTCGCAAATTTTCTTTACCTCTTTCAAGTTTTTATCAAACTTTTTAAGTTAAAATACTCATTTTATTTTCAATAAGGAAAATTCATGACTACTCTTTTAATTATTTTGCAATTTGCAATTGTTGTGATTATTTGTATTGCAGTTTTATTACAAAAAAGTTCAAGCATAGGACTTGGAGCTTATAGTGGAAGTAATGAAAGTTTATTTGGAGCAAAAGGTCCTGCGGGATTTTTAGCTAAATTTACTTTTGTAATGGGTGTTTTACTTATTGCTAATACAATTGCTCTTAGCTATATGTATAATAATGCTAACTCTAACTCACTTGCTGAAAAAGCAGAACAAATTTTACCAAAAGCACCTGAGACAAACACAACTAACATTCCAGTTGCACCAAGTGCCCCAATTAGCGAAAGCAACACTAGCAAATAAAAAGGATAAACCATGCTAAATGAAATTTATACCAAACAAAAACAACAATCAGATAAAAGCTTAGAGGCCTTAAAAAAAGATTTTACTACTATAAGAACTGGTAAAGTAAATATCAACATACTTGATCATATTCATGTAGATTATTATGGTAGTGCAACCCCGCTTAATCAGGTAGCAACAGTTTTAGCAACCGATGCTTCAACCATAAGCATTACTCCTTGGGAAAAATCAATGCTAAAAGCCATAGAAAGTGCCATAGCTGCAGCAAATATAGGAGTAAATCCAAACAATGATGGTGAAAGTGTGAAATTATTCTTTCCACCTATGACAAGAGAACAAAGAGAAGAAAATGCTAAAAATGCCAAAGCTATGGGAGAAAAGGCTAAAGTAGCCATTAGAAACATTAGAAAAGACGCAAATGATGTAGTTAAAAAACTAGAAAAAGATAAAGCAATTTCAGAAGATGAAGCCAAAAAAGCCTATGATGAGGTTCAAAAACAAACTGATAATTACACAGCAAAAGTAGATGAATTAGTTAAAAATAAAGAAGCAGAACTTTTAAAGGTTTGATAATGAACTTAGAACAAATTTATAAAGATTGTGGAGCATACCTACAAGGACATTTCTTGCTTAGCTCAGGGAAACACTCTGAGTTTTACCTTCAAAGTGCTAAAGTTTTAGAAAATCCAAAACTAGCAGGTGAGCTTTGTGAAGAGCTTGCAAAAGTTATTGCTAGTTTTAACATCGAATTTGATAGCATTTGTTCTCCTGCCTTGGGTGGAATTTTAGCAGGTTATGAGCTTGCTAGAGCTTGCAATAAACGCTTTATTTTCACTGAGCGCGTAGAAGGAGTGATGAGTCTTAGACGTGGTTTTGAAGTAAAAAAAGGTGAAAAATTTATCGTTTGTGAAGATATTATTACAACAGGTGGTTCTGCACTTGAGAGTGCAAAAATCATCGAAAGCTTAGGTGGGGAAGTAGTAGGCTTTGCAGCTTTAGCAAATCGTGGTTTTTGTGCGGTAAAAAATTTAAACAACCCTAGAAAAGAAAATGCAAAACTGCCTGCAAATTTACCACTTTTTACACTAGGAAATTTCGAATTTGATATTTATGAAGCAAATGCTTGTCCACTTTGTGAAAAAGGCACCAAAGCTATCAAACCTGGTAGTCGTGGAAACTAATGAAAACTAAAGCAAAAATAGCTACTCGCTTTTTAAGATTTAAAGCTTTTTTGATTGATCTATTTTTGCTTTATGTGCCTGTTTTGTATTTATTTTATTTTACACTTGGCTCTAAAGAAGCCTTTTTAAACAATCAACTTATAATTTTTTTATGTTCTTTGCTTTTTGGGCTTATACAGGCCTTATTTTTAGCAAAAAAAGCTCAAAGTCCTGGACTTAAAGCTTATGATTTATATTTAATTGATCTTAAAAATGGCCAAAAACTTAATTTTTTTAGAATACTCTTACGCTATATAATTTTTATCGTAAGTTTTGGTTTATTGATTGGGTTTTTGGTAAGTTTTTTAAGAAAAGATACTTTGGCTTTGCATGATATTTTAAGCCAAAGTGTTATTGTCACAAAGGTAGAAAAATGAATAGAAAAAGAATTTATAATCCAAAATCAAATGAAACTTTAAATGATAGAAAAGTATTTAATGGTAATCCTCATGGCATTTTAAATTTTACTAAAGCAAAATACACTTGGGCTTTAAAGCTTTGGGATTTAATGGAAGCAAATACTTGGTTTCCAAAAGAAGTGGATACAACCAAAGATGCACTAGATTATCGCTGTAATCTAACCGTAGCAGAAAAAAGAATGTATGATTTAGTTTGGTCTCAACTTATCTCAATGGATAGTTTTCAAACAAATAATCTTGCTGATAATATCAATCCTTACATCACAGCACCTGAAATCAATGCAGTTTTAGCAAGACAAGCTTACGAAGAAGCAAACCACTCAAAATCTTATGCGGTAATGGTTGAAGCAATCTGTGAAAATACAGACTTAATTTATGAAATGGAAAAACATGATGAAACTTTAAGAGAAAAAAACGATTTCATTTCAAGTATTTATGAAGAACTAGCTGGCGAAGTAGATGATAATAAACTTTTACTTGCAATGGTAGCAAATCAAATTTTAGAAGGGGTGTATTTTTACAGTGGCTTTACTGCTATTTATGCTTTAGCGCGCGCAGGAAAAATGCTAGGTTCAGCACAAATGATACGTTTTATACAAAGAGATGAGATCACGCATTTGTTATTATTTCAAAATATGATTAATTCTGTACGCAAAGAAAGACCTGATTTATTTAATGATACTAATGTAAGTAAAATCTATGACATGTTTAAAAAAGCAGGTGAGCTTGAAATCAAATGGGGTAAATACATCACTCAAAATCAAATCATGGGTTTTACAGATGATATTATAGAAGAATATATTCACTATCTTGTTGATCAAAGACTAATTGCAATTAATCTTGATAAAATCTATAATGCAAAACATCCTATTAAATGGGTAGATGATTTTTCTAAATTTAATGATCAAAAGAGTAATTTCTTTGAAAGCAAGGTTACAAATTACTCCAAAGGAAGCTTAAGTTTTGATGACTTCTAAGTCTCAAAACTACTCATTTTTTTATACTTTTTAAATCAAATCTCTTTTTCAGTTTAATATTTTATTTTTATTTATTCTAATATAGTAAAATCGGCGGTTTTTATTTTATTTCAAAGGGGAAATGATGGAGTTTTTAGAACTTTTGTTAATCTTTATCGCCATAGTCCTCATGATAGTTAAACCAGAAAAAGAAAAATTAGCTTTTTCTATACTTGTAATTTCATGGGCTATTATGGTATTTGACTATTTAGGTCGTAAATCAGGCGCAATCTTAGGCCTAATGAATCTATAAGGTGGCAAATATGTGTGATATTAACAAAACTAAATTCTTTTATTTTTTAATGTGCTTAGCAGGATTTTTGGTTATTTTATTGCCTGTTGGAATTGCAAATTTAATCTTTGGCTATATGCTAGGTGATAGCCCTTGTACTTCTTGCTGGGGTCAAAGAGAATCAATGATTTTCATCGGCGTAGCGGCTTTATTTGTTGTACGTTATGGTATGAAAGGTAAATTTTTAGCTTTCCTTTTAATCGCAACAGCTTTTGGTTTATGGCAATCATTTAATCATATAAGCGGCCATGCACACCGTGATCTTGATCAAGGTTTTGGTTTACCTATTTTTGGTTTACATACTTATTTTTGGGCTGAAGTGGTATTTTGGGCTGTAGTTTTACTACTTGGTGTTATTTTTGCCTTTGCTCCAAAATTTGGTTCTTTTGAAAAAGAAATGGAAGGATCTAGCTTTAGAAAATTAACTAAATTTAATCTAGCTGCTATGGTTATTGTTGCTTTTATCGTAGCTTCAAATGTATTCCAAGCTTTTGTAAGCACTGGTCCTGTTCCATATAGCGGACAAGGCGATCCGGTTCGTTTTAGTTTAAATCCAAAATATATCATTTGGGATGATTCAGGTTGGAGCAAAAGCTGGAAAAGCATTTCTTTCTTAGGAAAACGCGATGTTAAAGAACCTGACTTTGCTTTTGCGCCTGCTAGTGAAAAACTAGGTATTCAATTTGATAATAATATTAGCAATGCTCCATTTGCAAGTATTGATGAAAATCTAAAAATAACAAATGAAACAAAAATTGATTTTCCTAAAGCTATCAATACACTTGATTATATCAATGGAGAATATGTTGCAAGTTCAAAATGGGAAGTATTTTTCCTAGATAATAATTTTAGCACTAAAGTTGATTTTGTTTTAGATCCATATTTTTCAGCTACAATCAACCCTATCGTAGGAATTATCCCTTATCTAGACAATAAATACATCTTAATGGGTTCTAATAAAACTTTCTTAAGATTTGCTCAAAATCCTAATGCAAATGAGGCTTTACAATATGCTGACTTTATGAAAGGGGCAAATAATTTCGAAGGTCAAGGCAAAGATCTTGGTCGTGGTAGAATTGATACAGTTAGAGCTAAATTCCATCACATACTAAGCACAACTACTGATGGAAAATATATGTATACAGCAACTGTTCCAAACAATAAAGACGCTAAAACTTTTGTAATTTCTAAAATTTCTTTAGCAGATAGAGTTCTTTCAGCTGAATTTACTCCTAAAGCTGATCTAAAGGAAGGGAAAACATTAGGTGATCTTTATGTAACTTCAATGGCATTTAAAGACGGTAAAATTTATGCATTAAGCAAAAAGCATAATGTTATTGCTGTAATTGATCTAGATAAAGAAGAAGTTGTAAAAACCATTTCTTATCCAGAAAATATAACTAATGCAAGAAGTTTATTCTTTAAAGATGGCAAAATGCACATCTTATCTTATCAAGATGGATCAAACATCCTTTATGCACTTGATTAATCTTAAGGCGTTTTTACGCCTTAAGGATTTTAAAGCTAGATAAATAAAATTTAAGATAAAATAACACTTTTTATCAAGGGGTGCTTATTGATTCATATATTTGAACAAAAACAATGTCAAACTATGGCAGAAGAAATTCGCAAAAATACTTTCATCAATGAAGAATTATTTGAAGCTTTTTGTTCCACTCCAAGAGAAATTTTTTCACCTTTAAAAATGCATGCTTATAGACTTGATGCGCTTCCTTTAATGGGTAATCAATGGATAAGCTCACCTTTAACCGTAGCTAAAATGACTATGGCACTTGATTTTAAAGATGCTGATAGTGTTTTAGAAATAGGTTGTGGTAGCGGGTATCAAGCTGCGATTTTAAGCAAACTCATTAGAAGAGTTTTTACCATAGAGCGCATTGAAAAACTTGCAATTAGCGCTATAGAAAAATTTAAAAAACTAAACTATGCTAATATCCATGTAAAATTTGATGATGGACAAAATGGTTGGAAAAATTATGCACCTTATGATAGAATTTTACTCTCAGCTTGTATAGAACATATCCCAAATGTATTGTTTGATCAACTTGAAAACAATGGAATTTTAGTAGCTCCTTTACTCATAGGAAATCAACAATTTATCACTAAATTTACCAAAAAAGATGGCGAGATTAGTAAAGAAGTTTTAGATGAATGTCTTTTTGTACCTATTAAAGATGGTAAAGAATAATCTTGCTAATTTTTAAGATAAATATTTAATTTTAATATAATTATTTTTAAACATAAGCTTTTTATAGGGGATGTTTTTTTATAATTATGCTAAAAAAGGAATATTATGAGTTTAAAAAAAATACTTTTTGGTTTATTTACCACTAGCATGCTTTTTGCCTATGAGCAAATGCCTCAAAATGCCTCACATGGAAATTTTATGGAAAAAGATAAATGGAAAAATTTAGATAAAAACTGGATTTACTGTGAAAGTGGTTTAAATCAAGATTTTATCAATATAAATAGTAAAAAGGCTACAAATAAAAATCATTCTTTAGAATTTAACTATTCAAATGATTCTTTTGGCTTAATAAATGATGGTTATACCATAAAAATGCATTTTGCAAGCAATGGAAGCCATATCGTGCTAGATAATACAGCTTATAATTTATCTCATTTCCACTTTCACGCTCCATCAAAAATTTCTATTGATAAAAAATCTTATCCTTTAGAAATTCATTTTAGTCATGTAAGTCAAAAAGGCGATATAGTAGTGGTTGTACTGTTTTTACAAGAAGGTGTGGAAAATCCTTTTATTAAAAAAATCATCCGTGCTTTTCCTAAAAAAGAAGGCGATAAACTTTATGTTCAAGGCTTAAGTGCTAATGAGTTATTGCCAAATGACCTTCAATCTTTTTATATCTTTAAAAATAAACTCAACGAGCCTTGTAATCAAAAAATCACTTGGATAGTTTTAAAAGATATAAACTATGCCTCTAAAGAGCAAATCCAAACTATACAAAATTTAATGGGGAAAAATGAGAATTTAAAAATACAAGAAATTAGCAATCTAGAACAAAATGATTAAGTAAGCTAAACTTAATCATGTATAAAAGCTTGAATTTTTTCTAAATTAGCTCTAAAAAGTTTAAAATTTAACTCACTTGAAATTTTTAAATCAGCGAAAAAAGGATTTTTCAAACTTGCTATGAGCAAATAATCATCTTTTTTCAAAACTCTTTGTGTAGAAAATTCTTTATCCTTTACTTTTTCAAAAATACTTTCATTTGAGTTAATATCTTCTTTTAATTTCTTACTATAAAGCAAAATTCCACAAAAGAAATTCCCAAATTCATCTTTAAATTTCACATCATAAAGAATAAAATCATCAAAAATAAAAGAATTTTGAGAATAATAAGTTTTTAAAGAAAAGTCAAAAGCAATTTTTTCAAAATCTTTTTGGCCAAAGCCTTGTTTGTCAAATTTAGCATTGTTTTGTTTTAAAAATTCCTCGCACATTTTAAACACAAGCTCATTGCGTCCCCACATAAGCTTTCTTCCTAAAATTCTAAAAAACAAAACTCCTGCTAAAACAGCAAAAAACAAAGCTATAATCACATCTTTGCTAAATTGAAAAGCAAGAAAAAATATAACCAAAGCTTCAGCAAATGCTAAAATTTGTAAAGCTTTGAGTCTTTTATTTAAAGCTTGTCTTATGGCTTCAAAATCCATTAAGACTTAGCCTTTTCCATTCTTTTTCTTTGAGTAGGATCAAGATATCTTTTTCTAACTCTAATATTTTGTGGAGTAACCTCTACAAGCTCATCTTCTTCTATCCACTCTAACGCTCTTTCAAGGCTTAATTTTCTAGGTGGCACAAGCTTAATCGCATCATCACTACCACTTGCCCTAACATTGGTTAGATTTTTACCTTTAATAGGATTAACATCTAAATCATTTGGGCGTGAATGCTCACCTATAATCATACCTGTATACACTTTTGTTTGAGGATCAATGAACAATACCCCTCTATCTTGCAAATTAAACAAAGAATATCCTAGTGCAACACCATTTTCCATAGAAATTAACGCACCATTATTTCTTTTTTCAACTGCTCCGCTAAATGGACGAAACTCTAAAAAGCTATGGTTCATAACACCCTCGCCTTTAGTATCTGTTAAAAATTGTGATCTAAATCCTATAAGCCCACGCGCAGGAATTTCAAACTCAAGTCTAGTTTGACCATCTCCAGTTGGTGTCATAGTTTTCATTTCAGCTTTTCTTTTACCTAATTTTTCAATCACAACCCCAGTAAAATCATCAGGCACATCAATCACCAAATGCTCAAATGGTTCTGTTTTAACTCCATCTTCTACCTTAACGATAACTTCAGGTCTTCCCATGCAAAACTCAAAACCTTCTCTACGCATATTTTCAGCCAAGATAGTTATTTGCAGTTCACCTCTTCCACTTACTTTAAATTTGCCCTCGCCTGTACTTTCATATTTCATAGCAATATTAGTTTTCATCTCAGCCTCTAGACGTTCTGCGATTTTATTTGAAGTTACATGCTTGCCTTCAGTACCTGCTAAAGGACCATCATTTACCGAAAATACTATGCTTAAAGTTGGTTCTTCTATATGTAAAGGATCAAGCGGCATAGGATTGTTTGGATCTACCACACTATCTCCCACATCTAAAGCTTCAAAACCTGCAATCGCTACAATATCGCCTGTCCCTGCTTCCTCGATGTCCATTTTTTCTAGACCCATAAAACCAATAAGTTTTGAAATTCTTCCATTGATTTTAGAACCATCTGCCTTAGCAAGCATTACATTTTGATTTTTCTTTACTTTACCATTAAAAATTCTTGCAATGCCTATTTTACCAACGAAATTATCATAACCTAGAGTAAAAACTTGAAGCTGTAAAGGGTTTTCATCGCTACCGCTTGGAGCAGGTACGCGCTCAAGTATAGTCTTAAACAATGGCTCCATATTAGTGCTTTCATCTTCAAGTGCAAGCTTTGCATAACCATTTTTAGCAGCTGCATAAACTACAGCAAAATCAAGTTGTTCATCATTTGCTTCTAAAGCCACAAAAAGATCAAAAATTTCATTAATTACTCTTTCAGGATCAGCAGCTGGTTTGTCGATTTTATTGATAACAACGATAGGTTTAAGTCCTAAAGATAAAGCCTTTTTTACCACAAATTTAGTTTGAGGCATAACACCTTCTTGTGCATCAACTAAAAGCAAAACCCCATCAACCATTTTTAACACACGCTCAACCTCACCGCCAAAATCAGCATGGCCTGGAGTGTCTATGATGTTTATTTTAGTACCTTTATAATTAATAGCAGTATTTTTAGAAAGTATAGTAATACCTCTTTCTTTTTCTATATCATTACTATCCATCACACGCTCTGCTATTTGCTCGCGCTCACTAAAGGTTCCTGATTGTTTTAAAAGCTCATCCACCATTGTTGTTTTTCCATGGTCAACGTGAGCTATAACAGCTATATTTCTAATATTGTCCAAGTTTTTCTCCAAAGTCTTAAATTTAAAATCTAATATTATATAAAAAAATTGCTTAAAAATTAAGATTGCTAAATTGGAACACTTGTTGCTTTTGTTTGGGTAAGAATTATTTTTAAGGAGAAAAATATGTCAAATCTAGGAACTCAAATCTTTAACGCTAACTTAGAAAAACAAGGAACTTCAGTTTTAAATAGTAAGCATTTTATGGAACTTTTAAATTATCTAGAAGTTGTAAATTCAAATGAAGAAAAAGAACTAAACTATGCAAAACTTTCAAGTAAAGTCAGTGAAATTTTAGATGATGCTCATAATGAAAATGCGGTTTTAAATGCTAAAAATATAGAAGAATTACTAGTAATATTTAAAAACTTTAATCTTTCTCATGAAAATTTAAAACTTGATTGTGCAGCACAATTACAAAATTTATTTCCAAATTTAGCAAAAAATAATTTTTTAGTAGGTTAATTAATGTCAAATATCCAAGCTAGCGATGCTTTAAACTTACTAAGCATCGCTCCACAAAATGAAAATCCTAACAAAGAAAGTGCTAATTCAAATAGTGATGGAGAAGAATTTTTAAATTCACTATTGCAAGCTATAGATGAAAAAGATGGAAGTTTACCAAAAGACTTTAAAGCACCACAAAAAGAAAATAAAAACGAAAGCTTAAAAGAAACCATTGATGATAAAGTTCGATTAGACGAAAAGGATGCTTTAAAGCTTTTTGAAGGTGCAAATTTTATGCAAATTCTTTCTTTACTAGAAGTTTTACAAAGTGATAGCAAGGATATAAAATTAAACAAACTTGTCCAAGATAATACTGCTATTTTAGCTCTTGAAAAAAACCTACACAAGTTAAAAAATATAAAAAATATCAATGAGCTTTTTAATATAGCAAAAGAACTTGGATTAAATATAAAAAATATAAAATTTGAACAAATCAAAGATTTAAAAGAAGCTTTTCCAAATCTTGATAAAAAAGGTTTTTTTGAAAATGCAAAACAAAACAATACTAATGTTTTTCAAGATTTAATCAATCAAAAAATCACCAAACTTTTAAAAGAAGAACCAAATACAAATAAAAATATAAAAAGCAAAGAAAACGAAGGTGTTTCTTTACTTTCTTCTGCTTTAAAAAACATAGAGCTTCCAAAAAAAGATGTAAAAGTAAAAGAAAATATTCAAAATATAGATTTCAAAGAAAAATTTATAGAAAAAATTCAAGATAACAAAGAAACAAAAGACATAAAAAATATAAAAAATATTAATAAAAATGATAAATTAAATGATATAGAACTCATTAATCTAACTCAAAATTCAAACTTAAAAAAAGAAATTAAGGATAAAGAAAAAATAGATTTTAAAGAAATATTAAAAAATGAAAAATTAACTACCAGTGAAGATAGTTTTAGTAAAAAAATAAGTTCTGTTTTAGAAAATTCAAAGGACTTAAAAGCTGAATTAACAAATACAAAAAATACTCAAAATTTACAAAATCAAGATTTAAAAATTAATTTAGAGAATTTATTAAATCCTCAAGAAAAACAATTAAAAACAGAAAAAAATGCTCAAAACACAGATGTTTTTAACGATATTTTCAAAACCACCAAAGAATTTACAAAAGATGATAGTGAACATAATGAAGAAAATTTAAATTCTTACGTGAAAGAAATGAATAGAGTTTCTAATAATTTTGTGAAAAATCAAAATATTCCTATGAAAGAAACTTTCAATGATTTTGCCCAAGAATTTAAAGACAAACTAGAAAGTTATAAAGCACCTATAACTCGCTTTAGTATAACTTTAAATCCACACAATCTTGGAGAAGTAGAAGTTACCTTAGTCCAAAGAGGATCTAATCTAAACATCAGCTTTAATTCTAATCAAAATACTTTAAATCTTTTCATACAACATCAAGCTGAGTTTAAAAACGCTCTTGTAAACATGGGCTTTACAAATTTAGAAATGAATTTTAATAATCAAGAAAGAAAAGAACATAATAACCAACAAAAACAAAAAAATAACAATAATAAAGAAGATAAGGTGAATTTCGAAAAAGAAATTCAAGAAAAACCAAGCTTAGAAATGGTTTTAGCAAAATATTTTTAAATGGAATATTTTTTGCTTTAATCTTTAAAAATATATAAAAAAGGATTTTTATGTCAAATATAAATACACAAACTCTTCAAAGTCCTTTAGCAACACTTAATACTAAAGATATGCCAAATGCAAAAGGAAATGCTAGAGCTGGAGAAGGCGATAGTGGGTTGATTTATAACCCTGGAGCAGAACTTGACAAGGATGCATTTTTAAAGCTTCTTTTGATAGAACTTCAACACCAAGATCCAACCGATCCTATGGATACTGAAAAAATGCTTACTCAAACAGCACAACTTTCAGCACTTGAAATGCAAGATAATACCAATAAAACCATGACTCAACTAGTAGATGCGATGGCAAAACTACAAAATTCTATTGCAGCAAGTACCGGTATGAGTGCATTAGCTGCGGTTGGAAAACTTGCAACAGTTAAAGATGATTATCTTGTGGTAGCAGATGATGATATACAATTTCAAATTAATATGTATTTACCAAAAGAACCACAAAAAGGTAAAAAGACTGATATTGACACTGAAGGTTTTGAACTTAAGAAAAATGGTGAAGATAAACTAGACATTACAGGTAAGGTAGATAAAGAAATAGCAGGGCCTGGAGAAACTGTATATGTAAAATTAGTTGATGATAAAGGCCAAGAAGAAACTGTTAAAGCAGTAGTTGGTGAGGATCAAACCTTTAAAATTATAGGACATACTCCAAGCGTTGATATCAAAACAGCTAAGATTGATTCAGCTTATAAATCAGATAGCGAACCTGTAACATTTACTATTTATAACGAAGCAGGTGATCCTGTAAGAACAATGAAAGTTAAAGATATGACTGCAGGTATGAAACAGATTGTTTGGGATAGAACAGATGATAGTGGAAATCCTGTGCCATCTGGTAAATACTATGTAAGAGCAAGTTATATAGGTGAAGATGGAACAACAGTTAACTCAACTTATGGTGCTTATCCTATCACTGGTGTAAGATTTGAAGATGGCGAAGCCTTGGTTGGCATGGGTGGAAGCTGGGTTAAATGGGAAGACATTAAAGAAATTACAGGATAAAATCATGTTTACAGCATTTTACAATGGAGTAAATGGAGTAAAATCCCAAAGTTATGGTATAGACAATACTGCTCACAATATAAGCAATGTCAATACAGTTGGTTTTAAATACTCTGATGTAGCATTCAAAGATGTATTTTACAGCACCGTTACAACCCAATCATACAACAAAGGTCAAACTGGTTATGGTAGTGTAGCAGGAGCTACAAATGATGTTTTTGAACAAGGGCCACTAGTTTCTACTGATAACGAATTTGATGTGGCTATTGCTGGAAAGGGCTTTTTTGGTGTAAGTAATGCCAATGGAGTTTATTATACTAGAAATGGTGCTTTTAAACCTGATGCAAATGGATTTTTAGTAGATTCAAATGGTAATTATGTGCTTGGAACTATGAATCCATCATTAAAAGAAATTCAGCTAAGCGATAGGGTTTCTAATATGTTTGGTCAAGTTATGGGACAAAAAGTTACCACAGCTTGGAGTGGAACACCTGGAGAAAATTTCCAAATAGGTGGAGTTAATACACAAGGGCCTATTTCTGTGCCTAAAAATCTTTATTTGCCACCTCAACCAACACAAAATATCACTTGGAGTGGAAATTTAGACACAAGTACCAAAACAGAAGCAGTGAATGTAGATGTAGATGCTTCTAAATTTGAATTTAGTAAAAATGAAGATGGTAGTGTAAAAATTTCAGGTAGTGTAAAAGATGAGCAAATTTTTGGTTTAAAGCCTGGTGATACTATATATTTTAAAATTACTGACGAAAAAGGTGCTAGCCAAACATTACAAGCTACTTTAGATGAGAATTTGGCTTTTAGTATTGACAATCAAAAACTAGATAAAGTAGATTTAGAAACAGCTAAGTTAGAATCATCTCATTTAAGTGTAGAAAAAGAAGTAGCTGATAGCACAGAACTTTCTGCAAAATTAATTAATCCTGATGGTTCTACTAGTTGGGTTAAGGTTAAATTAGATAGAGTTTTACCGCAAAATGGCACAGATTTAGAGTACAAAGCCGTTGCTCAAGTATATGATAATGATGGCAATAAAATAGGTGGAACTACCGAAGGTTTAATCACCTTTAATGAAGCTGGAGCTTTGGTATCTAGCACTCTAAACTCAGTTGATAATAATGGAACAAAAGTCAATATAAACCTTGGTTCTTATTATGATCCAAATATACCAAATTCAGGTTATGATGGACTTCATGCTTTAAAAAATAAACAGCCTTCAGTACACACACAAACAGATGGCAAAGGCGAAGGGTTTTTAAATAATTATTCTATCAACACAGATGGTACCATCATCGCCACTTTTACTAATGGCGATCAAATAGCTATGGCAAAACTTGCTTTGTTTAATTTTACCAATGAACAAGGTTTGGAAAAGCTAGGAGAGAATCTTTATGGACAAACAGGAAATAGCGGTAATCCAACCTTTTTGCTTGATGATAATGGAAATTTCAGCACAGCAACCTTTAAAGGCTCTTATTTAGAGCAATCAAATGTAGATTTATCCGTAGCATTTACAAACTTAATCACTTTGCAAAAAGCTTATGATTCAAGTAGTAAAAGTATCACAACAGCTGATCAAATGATACAAAAAGCAATCAACATGAAACGCTAATTTTAGCCTTTCATGATGGTTCTTTTGAATTTTTTTCTAGAATATATTTTATTTCTTGCTCAAAAAATTCATACACCCTAAGTTGCACTAAAGCTTCTTCTTCATTTTTATCCATCAAACGCTCAAGTCTATGAAAATTAATCTTTTTTGCGTATCTTGGATTTTTCTTTAAAAGTGAAGCAATATTTTTAAGCAAAGCATCTAAACTAAGCTCATTTTTTAAAACTCTATCCACATATTCTTTAGAAGTTTGCACTAAAATTGCTTGTCTGCTTTTATCATCTGGATAAACTTCACTTGCAATATCAGCCAAAACTTGCCAAATTTCTGCTTTTATAGTCTTATTTGCCACAATAATAGCAGCAAAAGATTTTGCTCTAAATTCTAAAGATAAATGACTAGGAACAAAAAATTCTCTAAATTTAGATAAAAAGTTTGCAAATATACTCAACATACTTCACCTCAATGTTTTTTAAGATATTTTAAGGTATTATTTCAACTGCCTTCTCTTAGACCTGTGCAATGCTATTTTTAAGCACCGCTTCAGGGTGGGAACGCAGCAGAGCACTTAGACTTAGTGTGTGCCGCAGTCATCTGGGAGAGGGTTTTAAAGTTTAAAATATCCTTTAATATCCTCACAAATTCTAAAGAAATTTACCCCATTAATAGTCGGATTTGTTTTAAAATATTCATACATTCCCACAAAACCGCTTTCAAGCTCTTTAGACTTTACTCCATAGCTAATTGACAAAGCTGCTTCTATAAAAGCTGCTAATTTATCACAATACTTCAAAGCCTTTCCATCAATAGCCTTAAAACGATCTTCATTAACAGCATCTAAACTACCACTATAAACACTTGGTTTGTTATTAAAAATACGATTTTCAAATTCATTTTTTACAAAGGCACTTTCTTCATTTTGTCCTTCTCTAATACCAAGTATATAGCTAAATTCTTCTCTAAAAGATAGTGGTATAAAAGGTAAAATCTTCTCATTAATAAGCTTCATTTCATATTCATTGATGATTTCATTTAAACCATCTATGCCATATTTTACCGGAGAGATGATATCTCTAGTTAAACTTTCAGGCAAATCATGAAACAAAGCGCAATAAAAATTGCTTTCTATTCTACCATCGCATGCTTTTACTTCTAAAGAATAAAAATAAGACAAAATAGCCACCACAAGCATATGTCCTAAAACCGCAGTTTCTGGAATCCTTGGAGTTTGCGCCCATCTTTTTTGAAAGCGCAAACGTCCACTTAAATCGATTATTTTAGAAATTTTTTGATTAAGAGCTATTTTTCTTGCACCGATTAATTCATAATAATCTTCTAATTCTTCTTCAACCTTAGCCTTAATCTCATCAATATCACTTAAAAACGAGCTAGTTTGATAAACTATATTAAACTCCCACCTTGTCGCAAAATACGAAGCAGCTTTTAAAATAAGCCTTTCTTTCGCATAATCTTTACCTTGCAAAAAAAGCTCATAGCGTTTTAAAAACTCACCATTTTCAATATCTTGAATCATCGGTGCGATTTTACTTAACACCCAAGCACTTACTTGCTCATTTTTTGCACGCGTTATCTCATGATACACATCAGGGCGTATATCAGTCACTACTACCCTGCTTAAAAACTCAAAAATCCCCGCTTCTATGATAAAGCGCATATTGACATCTTTTTCCATTTTAGCAATGAAATAAGCAATGATAAATTTATGTGCTTGTTTATCAAGCTCGACTAAATTTGTCATTCTAGGATAATCATTCCATCTTGATATAGAAGCGGCTTTAAAAATATGCTCTATTAATTCTACACTAATCATTTATTTCCTTTTTTTGCTGTGATTTTACTTTATTTTATAATCTTTAGCAAATTTTATTTTGATATTATGATTTAATGTTTTATTGTTAAGTAATGCAATAAGAAGAATTTGAGATTAACAAGCTTATGTCAATAAAAATTATAAAACTAGCTTTAAATCATCAAAAAAGCTCTTTTGTTTTATAGAGTGTATATCCTTCATAATAATAGCTTGCGTCAATCCCTCTTGCAAAAATATTAAAACTATGAATGTCATCACTCAAAGCATTTTGAAGTAAAATTTTTATCTCTACATCTTTAATAGGGCTTCTTTGCATAGCCATTATATAATCATCTTTATCAATCAAACTCCAATCAACCACTTTTTTCAACTCTTTTTTAAGTATTAAATCAAGCCAAATTCTCATACTTCTGCCATTTCCCTCTCTGAAAGGATGAGCTACATTCATTTCTACATATTTTTCTACAATTTGTTCAAAGCAAGATTGCTCCATGAGTTCTATTTTTTTAATTGCTTCATGTAAATAAACAGCAGGGGCAAATCTAAAATTTCCTTTTGAAATATTTACCTCTCTTATTTTTCCTGCAAAATCATAAATATCTTCAAATAATTTTTGATGAATTACCCTTAAGCTTTCAAAACTTCCTGCTTTTAATGTATCTAAAAAACCACTTTCAAATAAAGCTTTTGCCTTTAGTTTGCTTATTCTTTCTTCTTCTTTGGCTAATTCTAGTTGATTTTTTATACCAAGTTTATTTGTAAGTATCATTTTAAACCTTTAAAGTTTATATTTTATAAGATATTTAATATAAACTTTATTAAATTTATGATTTAAAACTCTTTTGTTTGGCTTAACTTAAGATAAATTTCATCATTTTTACTAAGTTCTTTATGATGATAAATACTAAAAATATATCCTTCCAAACTCACACTTAACTCATAAAAATCCCCATAAAACACGCATTCTAAAACGCTAGCTTTTAAAGGAGTTTGTGAAGTTGAAATTTGTATATCATTAGGGCGTAAAATGCCATTTTTACTTTGCAAATATACTTTAAATTTCTCATCTAAAATTGTATTTGGATCTATAAAAAATGCTTCTCCCAAAAAGCAAGCACTATCTATATTTTTAGGCTTATAAAAAAGCTCTTTGGCACTTCCATAGTCTAAAATTTTCCCATCCTTAATCAAAGCGATATTATCTGATAAATAAAAAGCATCGTCTTTATCATGTGTGACAAAAATAGCACTAAGCTTATGCTCTTTTAAGATATTTTTGATTTCTTTGCGCATTTTAACGCTTAAAGTGTGATTTAAATTTGAAAAAGGTTCATCAAAAAGTATGATTTTTGGCCTTGCGACTATGGTTCTTGCTAGTGCTACTCTTTGGGCTTGCCCACCGCTTAGCTCATTTGGATAGCGCTTTAAAAGTGTATTTAAATTTAAAATTTCTAAAACTTCATCAAGTCTTTGTTTTTGCTCGTTTTTACTTAAAGAGCTTATACCAAAGCATATATTTTCTTCTACATTTAAGTGTGGAAACAAAGCATAGTCTTGAAACAAAACCCCTACATCACGCTCTTGTGGGGCTAAATATACACTCTTAGAAGCAACTAGTTTATCCCCTATACAAATACTGCCATCATTGATTTCAAAAAAACCTGCTATACAACCAAGTAAAGAACTCTTACCACATCCACTTTCTCCCAAAATACTGACAATCTCGCCTTCTTTTAAGCTCAAAGAAATTCCTTTTAAAACTTCTGTTTTTCCAAAAGATTTGTAAAGATTGTCAATTTTTAAGATTTCCATTATTGTCCTTTTTGGTTGTTTTTATTTTGCAAATAATGCATTAAAAATGTAGGGATAATCCCAAATAACACTATAATCAAAGATGGCAAAGAAACATTGTAAATTAACTCATTTTCACTATAAGCAAATACAAGCGATGAAAGTGTTTGAAAACCTGATGGTGAAAGTATAGTCGAAATAGGCAATTCTTTTAAAATATCCACACAAATAATCACCACAGCTAAAGCTAAATAATGCTTCATCAAAGGAAAATGAATTTGAGTGAAAATTTTAAATGGTTTTGATTTTAAGGTTAAATTTGCATAGTCTATGTTTTTAGAAATTCGCTCATAGCCTGATTGAGTTGCAAAAATCCCTGAAGCTAAAAACCTCACAAAATACCCAAAAAATAACACTAAAAATCCACCACCTATAGCATATTCAAAAGATAAAAGATCAAAAATATAATTTAACACACCCAAAATCACTAAAATTCCCACAGCCACCACAGCTCCAGGTAAAGAATACCCCAAAGTCGTAAGCCAAAGGATGGCTTTAGAAGCTTTTGTATCATTTAAACGCACCACAAAACACAAATAAAATGCCACTCCCACAATAGTAAAAGAACTCGCCAAAGCCACGCTAAGGCTATAAAATGCAGGTGTTAAGACATTGCTTAAATTTTGCATAAAATCAAACCCAGTCCAATAAACAAGCCATATAATAGGCACGACAAAAGCTAAAAATGCCACTAAAAAGCACCATAAAAAGGCTAGAGATGCCTTAAAGCCTTTTAACTCGTCTTTTGGAGTAGGTAAAAATACATTTTGATTAAAGCCTTTTTTACCTCTTTGAATTTTTTCTAAAAGCATTAAAAGTGCGATAAACACTAGCAAAGCCACGCTTAAAGCCACAGCGCTGACTTCATCACCACCACTTCCCCATGTTCTAAAAATTCCTGCACTAAAAGTATCTACACCAAAATACGCCACCAAACCATAATCACTCAAAACTTCCATAGCTACCAACAGCAAAGCACCCACTATACCCACACGGCAAAATGGCAAGATCACTTTAAAAAATGTTTTTAAATTTGAAGCTTTCAGTGTTTTAGCACTTAAAATGATATTTCCAAGTCCATAAGCAAAGGTATTTTTAGCAAAAAAATACACATAAGGATAAAGCGCAAAAGATAAAATCACAATCACCCCGTATGCATTCATGATATCTATACGCCTATCAACCCCTAAAAGCGTGGGAATTAAACCTTGAAATTCAAATAAATCAATCCAAACAAAACCCATCACATAAGAAGGTATAGCCAAAGGTAAAATCAAAAACCATTCAAAAAATTTCGAGCCAAAAAATTTATAAAAAGCTATCAAATAAGCACTAACTAAACCTATAATCAAACACAGCACTAAAGTACCAAACAATATAAAAGCACTACCAAAAATATATCGTGGCAAGACATTTTTACTCAAATGTTTTAAGGTGTTAATATCTATAAAAGGAAGGTGTAAGATAATGGCAAGTATAGGCAGTATGATTAAACTACAGAAAAAAAAGGTGGCAAAAGACCACCTTAGACTTAAAAATTTCAAATTTTATTTTTCCTTAAAATTATTTCCATTGAACTTCATCAAAAATCATTAAAGCTTCTTTAGCATTACCCCAGTAAGCTTCAAAATTTGGTTTTTCAATTTTAAACTCGCCCCATGATTGTAAAATTTTAGCAGGTTTCACTTCTTTATTTACCGGATACTCATAATTTTGGTTTGTTAAAATTTCTTGTGCTTCTTTTGAAAGCATAAACTCGATAAATTTAACAGCAGCTTCTTTATTTTTAGAAGTTTTTAAAACACCTATACCACTTACATTGATGTGTGTTCCTCTGTCATCTTGGTTTGGAAAAATCACTTTTACTGAATTTGCAGCTTCAACATCTTTAGGATTTTTTGAATTTGCTAAATGCCCTAGATAATAACTATTTGATATAGCTACATCGCCTTCTTTTGCATAGATTGCACGAATTTGATCACGATCCCCACCTTTTGGAGTACGTGCAAGATTATTTGCTATACCTTGTGCCCATTCTTTTGCTTTTTCTTTACCCAAAGTATCAATCATTGCACTTAGTAAAGAGATATTATAAACATTATTTGAACTTCTTACTAAAACTTTACCTTTAAATTTAGGATAAGTTAAATCCTCATAAGTTTTAATCTCTCCATCTTTAATTCTATCTTTAGAAGCGATAATGATTCTTGCTCTTGTTGTAAAAGCATACCATTCGTTGTTTTTACCTCTTAGCTCTTTTGGAGAAAGTTTTTCTAACTCAGGTGAGCTAACTGAAACAAAAAGATTATTTGTGCGAACTTGTTCTAAATTTCCCGCATCAGCAGTCATAAACAAATCTGCCTTTGAATTTTTACCTTCAACTTCTAATCTTTTAGCAAGCTCATTAGCCTTAGCTTGCACCACATTTACACTAATGCCTGTTTTTTCTTGAAATAATTTGAAAATTCCTTTATCAGAATCATAATGACGATGAGAATAAATCGTAAGCTCTTGAGCGCTTAAACTCATAGCAGCTAATAAAGATAGTAAAACTACTTTTGCTTTCATTTTATAAATTTCCTTAATTTTAAATTTTGAAATTGATAAGGATTATTATATTAATAATTCACTTTATATTTACTTAAATTGATACACATAATCATTTTAAAATAAAATGATACAAAATTAACATAAATCAAGATATTTTTTCTCTCATTTTTATATAATCACCAAAAATACAATATGCAAAGGAGAAAAAATGACTCAAGAACAAATTCAAATCATCAAAGATTGTGTGCCAATTTTACAAAAAAATGGCGAAGTTTTAACTAAAGAATTTTATAAAATCATGTTTGAAGAATACCCTGAAGTAAAACCTATGTTTAATATGGAGAAACAAGCTTCAGGAGAACAACCAAAAGCTTTAGCAATGGCTATTTTAATGGCAGCAAAAAATGTAGAAAATTTAGAAAATATGAGAAGCTTTGTTGATAAAGTAGCTATTACTCATACAAAATTAAATGTCAAAGAAGAGCATTACCCTATAGTAGGCGCTTGTCTTTTAAAAGCTATTAAAGTAGTGCTAAATGCAGATGAAGCCACATTAAAAGCTTGGGAAGAAGCTTATGGTGCTATTGCTAAATTTTACATAGACATTGAAAAAGAAATTTATGCAAAAGCTAAGTAATAATAGGCTTTGATTTCAAAGCCTAGAATTTTTCTACTGCATTTTTAGCTAGTTCTTTTATATCGCCCTTTAATTCACAAATTTGACCGTTTTGTGCGAGTAAAATTCTATCAGCCATATCAAAATATACATCATCATGAGTTATAGCAAATATAGTAATGCCTTTTTGCTTCAAAAGTGGCAAAAGTTTAGTATAAAAAAACTTTCTAAACATAGGATCTTGATCAGCTGCCCACTCATCTAAGATCAAAATATCCCTTTTTTCAAGCAAAGCATTAAGCATGGCAAGACGCTTTTTTTGTCCAGCTGAGAGCTTTATAGTACTAAAAGTATTTCCCACAAGTTCTACTTTTTCATTAAGTTCTAAAATTTCAAGCCAGTATGCCAAGTCTTCTTTACTAAATTTCTCATCTTCTAAAACATGCTCAAACAAATGAAAATCACTAAAAATCGCACTAATTAAACTTCTATACTCGTAAATATTTTCCGAAGTTATTTTTCCATCATCTAAAAAAATATCCCCTTTAAAATCTGTAAAAAGTCCTGCTAAAATCATAGAAAAAGTAGATTTACCACTACCATTTTTACCTATTAAAAATACACATTCGCCTTTTTTAAGCTCAAAATTTACAGGTTTTAGTGCAAATTTTTCATTGTATGCAAAAGATACATCTTTAAAAGAAAGTTTTTGCCAAGTTTTTTTATTTTGACTGAGTTTAAACTCATGAGAATAATTTTCTAAATTTAAATTTGAAATTTTATCTAAAGCGATTTTTGCCATCATAAGCGTAGGAAAACTTCCTATCATAGCTCCAAGTGGCGCTCTTAAAAAAAGCACACTCAAAGCAATAGTCGTAGCACTTTGCAAACTAGCAAGCTCATAATTTAAAGCTATATAAAACTCCACTCCTACTAAGGCTAGCATAGCACTATTGCTCCAGTTGTTAGATAAAATATGCAAGATATTTCCCATAGTGGAGCTTTTTTTCTTTTTCAAAGCATTTTTTTCAAACTCATTTTCATAATAATACTTTGCTCTTAAAGGATTTAAGGTTAATTCCTTATGCCCTTGTAAAATATTTTGATAGTTTTTTTGCAAAGCATCATCATTTTCTCTAGCATTTTTAAAATAAAAATACACCTTGCTCATTAAAAAATTATCCACCAAAAAAACACACACTATCCACGCTAAACACAAAAAGAAAATTTCTAAAGAAAGATAAGCTATATAAGCACTTACACAAATAATCAAAACACTTGATTGTACAAATTCAGGAAGCCTTAAAAGCCCAAAAGAAATACTACGCACATCATTATTTAAAGAAGCTAAAATCTTTGCTTTAGTAGTATTTAAAATACTCAAAACACTTGTATCTAAAATTTGCTTTACAACCCTTCTTTGCATTTTAAAAATAAAACTTTGCCCAAACGAACTTAGAGCAATTTCTACAAAAGAAGAACTCGCAAAAAATACAAGCAATAAAAGCACAAAATACACAATGATATTTGAGTTTTCAAGGCTAGTTTTTAATAAAAACTCATTGATAAAAACTAAAGTTAGCACACCTAATATACTCGTAAAAATACTAAAAAGCAAAAAAAGAATGATTTTAAGTTTATTTTCTTGAAATAAAATCCACAAAAAACTCACAATGATACCTTTTTAAACAATAATTATAAAATTATAACAATTTATTTATAATATAAATTTTACTCAAAAAAACCTATTTTTCAATATATTCAAGCTCATGTAATATATTCTTATTATACTAATATTTTATTATTGTTTATTTTTAAGCTTAAATTTATAAATATAGTATTAACATTACTTTGTTGTTGAAAAGTTATTTGTAATTCATACTAAAAATATAAATATAGTATTGATTGCAATATTATAAACATATACAAAAAGGATTTACATGTTAAGATTTTTATCTAAAAATCACCTCACG
>NZ_JAKMQF010000007.1:0-73263 GCF_025771405.1 Campylobacter sp. RKI_CA19_01116 | reverse complement strand
ATTATCTTAAATATTAAATTCAATCCAAAAGCTTAATTTATAGTATTTTACACCAAAAATATTTTTAACTTAAATTTTCATCCATAAAATTAAAAATTAGCTCTTTTGAACATTTTTTACATTTGTAAGCAATATTTAAATACTTAATTTTTATATGCAAACCATAATCAAGCTTGTGAATCATATCCTTACAAGCGCAAATATACTCAAATTTATCACTGCTCTCTTGCACCTGTTTTTGATTTAAATCTTTTTTATCTAAACTTTTTTTAAATTTACTAATTCTCATGTCATGTTCCACTATATGCTCTAAAAGCCATACTGAAACTATCTTATATAGCTTTTCTTTAAGATCATTTGTACTAGAACATTCACTAAGCAATACACTCATGTCTTTGATAATTTTCTTATGCATTGCTTTGTGTTCTGATAAATACGGATAATTTATAGAATACATATAATCTTCTTCATCTTTAAAATGGGTTCGCATATAATCAAAAAAATCACCCAATAATTCCTTGACTTCTGCTTTATAAATATGTCTATTTAAAAGATTAGCGGTTTTTTCTGCTAAAGCAAAAAGAGTTTGATGTTGCAAATCAATATCTGCATTTTCAATGCTGAATTTTTCATTCCATATTGGAAATGCTTCCATAAGACATCCTAAGCAATGCGAATATTTTTTTTACAAACTTTGCAGTTATATTTTACACCATTAAGAATTTGTAAATGAACACGATGAGGGATTTTATGCTTTTCATTTACACAACCACAAATATAAACAACATATTTTGGTGTTTCTTCAACAAAATGCTCTACAGTTAAATTTTCATCCTTATCAAAATCTACCTCATCGGTTTTTTGTTGTTTTTGTTTTTCATATCTATGATATTTCATATCTTCTTTTAATATATGTTCTACAAGCCATTTTTCTGTAATTACATTAAGTTTTTCTTTGAAATCATTTACAGTTTTAATGTTTTTCACTAAAGAGATTAATGAAGTTGTAATTTCTTGATGGATTTTTCTATGTTGCTCTAATCCAGGATAAGCAATATTTTGCATATGAGCTTCCTCATCTTTAAAATGAGTTTTAATATACTCAAAAAGCTCAATCAAAACACTTTTGATTTCACTAATACTTGCATGATTTTCTGCTATAAGATAAGCCTTTTTGGCTATATCAAATAAAACTTTATGCTGCTCATCAATGGTTTTATTATGCACGCTATATTCTTTCGACCATTTAATCATAAAAGCCCTTTTTTTAATAAAAAAAATACAACCAAAAAATAAACATAAATAAGTATAACAAAATAACCAAATTATATAATAAATTATAAATGTTTGCAATAGTAGAAAAATTAATTTGTAAGATATTTATAATTATAAATATAATTTTTAAGCTAATATTTTTAACTTTTATATTGAAAATATTTTATTTAAAAGCTATGAATGTTTCAAAATTTACCCATTTAAAAACACTTTCTACTTTAGAAAATCCTGCTTTTTTAAGCATGGCTATGTTTTCATTTTGAGTATAAGGTATGAGAACATTTTCCAAAGCTTCTCGTTTGCTTGAAATTTCTAGCTTACTATAACCTTGCTCTAGTTTATACTGCTCATAAATTTGTATCATTTTTTTAGCTATTTTGACATCTTCATAAAGAATTTTTTCGCTAAGCACAAATATACCATTTTCATTTAGGTTTTGATAGATTTTATCAACTAACTCTTGTCTTTTGGGTGGGCGGATAAACTGCAAAGTGTAGGTGGCGATGAAAACATCATTTTTAAAAAACTCAAAATCATCTAAATTTTTTTGATGAAATTCCACCCTAGCTCCAAAGGCTTGGCATTTACTTTTAGCAATCTCTAGCATAGCATTAGCCTCATCAACCCCACTTAAAAGAAAATCTTTTCTTTTTTCATAAAGTGCAAGCAATAAACTAGCCGTAGAACAACCAAGATCACAAATTCTTGCATTTTGCGGTGTAAAATGATCTATGAGTTCGACTATGAGTTTTAAATTTTGCGTATAAAAAGGCACGGACCTTGACACCATATCATCAAAAACGCTTGCTACACTTTTATCAAATTCAAATTGTTTTTCTAAGGGTTTTTTAAAAATTTCATCTTTCATTTAATTTTCCTAAAATTTCTTTTGCTTTGTTAATATCTTTACTAATTTGTGTTTTTAATAAGGCTAAATCATTGAATTTCTCATTAGCTCTTATATAGTCAATAAAGCTTAACTCAACTGAAATTGCTTTTGTGTTTGTGAAATTTTCATCTAAAATATGCGTTTCTAAAGCAAAATTTTCATCAGTAGATCTTATACCTATAAAACTTACACTATGATAACTTTTATTTTCAATCTTTACCAAAGTCACATATACACCATCTTTAGGTAAAAAGAAGTCTTTGACGCATAAATTTAAAGTTGCAAAAAGCTCTTTAGCACCTATGCCTTGCCCTTTGATGATATTTGCCTGTATAGTATAAAACCTACCTAGGAAATTTTTAGCTTCTTTAACTTTAGCTTCTTTAAGTAAGGTTTTAATCATACTTGTATGAACGCTTTTGTTTTGAATTTTAAACTCATCTACAATGATAGTGTTTATACCACAAAGGCTTTGTATATCTTTGGCGCTACATTTTCTTTCTTTACCAAATTTAAAATCATAACCTACGATGATTTTTTCTAGTTTGGGAAATTCTTGCTTTAAAAGCTTTAAAAAATCCTCGCCTTTGTAATTTTTGATTTTTTCAAAATCACAAAAAATCAAAGGAAAATCAACCAAATTTACTCTAAAATCCTTAGGTGTTAAGGCTTCTTTTTCCTCTTTAGTGATGATAAACAAAGCTCCATTTTCATCTAAATGCTTAAAAAGCTCATAATGCCCCAAATGCATACCATCAAAACGCCCTATGGCTAAGCTCGTGATTTTAGTTTTTTCTATAGGCGTAGAAAAACTCAACATTGCCTTCTTTTCCCTTTAAGTGCGACTCTTGACTTGCTTGCAAAATCCAACCAAGCTTTGCACAGGCTTTTTCAAAGCTTTCTTTGGCAGTTTTAATAGCTTTTATATCTTTTACCACTCCGTTTTTATCACGCTTAGCATTTTTACCTACTTCAAATTGAGGTTTAAAAAGTAAAATGATAAGATCTTTAGCAAGTTTATCTATATGAAAAATTAAATGTGTTAAAGATATAAAACTCACATCACAAGTGATAACATCATATAAAATTTCACTTTTAAACTCACGCAAATCGGTGTTTTCACAAATTTGGATATTTTCTAAATTTCTTAAACTCTCATGAAGTTGATTAGAACCTACATCCAAAGCTGTGATATGTTTAGCCTTGTTTTGATGTAAAATTTGCACAAAACCTCCAGTCGATGAGCCTATATCTAAACAAATTTTATCTTTTATAGTAAATGTATGCTCTTGTAAAAAACGCTTGAGTTTAAAAGCAGCCCTACTTACAAAAAGCTCTTCTAAAAGCGTTAGTTTTAAACTCTCATCTTCTAAGGGGCTTTGAGATGTGATTTTAAAAGAGGTTTTTTTAAACTCGCCATTGAGTAAAATTTGCTTGTTTTCTATAAGCTCACAAGCTTTATTACGAGAAATGTTTAACTTTGCACTTACAAAGACATCAAACCTCATCATCACCACCTAAAAGAGCATTAAACTCAGCTTCATTGATGCACTTAACCCCTAAACTTTGAGCCTTTTCAAGCTTTGAGCCTGCTTCACTTCCATATAATACAAAGTCAGTTTTTTTAGACACACTTGAGCTTACCTTTGCTCCAAAGCTTTCGATTAGCTCTTTAAAATGATCGCGTGATTTGCTTAAAGTTCCTGTGATAACAAAGGTTTTATTAGAAATATTTTCATTTATAATAAGCTCTTTTTTCTCATCCTCTAAATGCAAAATTTCATAAAAATGCTTAATGCGGTTTGCGTTAACATGAGTAAATTCTTCTAAGCTTTTAGCCATTTGCTCGCCAAAGCCTTCTAAATTTGCATAAGCTTCATAGCTTTGTATAAACCATTCAAAGCCAAAAGATTGCGCTAGCTTTTTAGCTGCCACTTCTCCAATATGCTCTATACCCAAAGCAGTGATAAACCTTGATAAAGGGCATTTTTTTGCATTTTCAATAGCGCTTAGAAGGTTGTTGATTTTTTTCTCTTTAAAGCCTTCTAAACCTTCAAAATCACTATATTTTAAGAAAAATATGCTTTCTATATTAGTGATTTTTCCTTCTTTAAATAAAAGTTCTACGATATTTTCTCCAAGGCCGTCTATATTTAAACACTTTTTGGATACAAAATGTATAATAGAATTTACAAGTCTTGCTTTACAGTCTAGGTTTTGACATTTTAAAAAAGCACCTTCATCTAAAAGCTCACTAAAACACTCAGGACAAAGAGTTGGCTTGGTGATTTTACTTTCTAAACCATCGCGTCTTTGGGTAAAAACTTTAGTGATTTTAGGTATAACATCGCCACTTCTTATCACACTTACACTATCGCCTATCATCACTCCAAGTCTAGCTATCTCATCAAAATTATGCAAGGTTGCAGACTTTACTATAACCCCGTCTAAATTTACAGGCTCTAAAACCGCCACAGGAGTAATCACCCCGCTTCTTCCAACTTGTAAATTAACCCCGAGTAAGGTTGTAGTTTTTTCCAAAGCAGGAAATTTAAACGCAGTCATAAATTTTGGAAATTTCACGGTATAACCCAAAAGCTTACAATGAGCTAAATCATCTATCCTTACAACCATACCATCCATCATCATAGGCTTTTGATCTCTTTTTTCTAAAAGTTCATGGTATTTTTCTAAAACCTCATCTAAAGTTTTCACACAAAAAACAAAATCATCTTTTAAAAAGCCAAGACTTCTTACAAACTCCATCACTTCAGAGTGTTTCTTAAACTCTAAAGAATTCTCCCCCACTCCCCAAGGATAAAATTTTAAATTTCTTTCTTTTGTAATGCTTGTATCAAGCTGTCTTAGCGAACCACTTGCTGCATTACGTGGGTTTGCAAATAAACTTAAGCCATCTTTGGCTCTTTTTTCATTGATTTTTTCAAAATCTTCTTTTAAAATCACTACTTCGCCACGAATTTCTATCTTGTCTTTATAAGGAATTTTTTGAGGTATATTGGATATCTCTTTTACATTTAAAGTAATATCCTCGCCTACTTCCCCATCGCCTCTTGTAGCACCGCTGATTAAAATACCATTTTCATAAGTAAGATTTAAACTTGCTCCATCAAATTTAGGTTCTATGAAAAAATCAAACTCACATTTAGCTCTTTTTGCCCAAGCTCTAAGTTCAGCTTCATCAAAAACATCTTCCATAGACCACATTTTTGCACTATGTGCAAGTTTATGAAACTCACTTTGTATAGTTGGGGCGATATTTTGCGTAGGAGAGTCTTTAGAAATCTTTTCTTGATGAAGCGTTTCAAATGCTTTTAACTCTCTTATAAGTTTATCGTATTCTTCATCGCTTGCTAAAGGCTCATCATCTTCATAATAAGCCCTCATCCATTCTTTTGCTAATTTTACCTTTTCTAAATACTCTTGATAAGTCATCATTACTCCAAAGAAAGTTCATCCATAGCTTTTGCAAGTTCAAACATTTGTTTATGTTCATATACATCATGCACTCTTATAATACTTGCTCCATTTTTAAAAGCCTCTAAATGCAAATAAAGCGTACCCGCTAGTCTTTGCTCAACACTTGAGCTAAAATAAGCATTTATCATACTTTTTCTACTAGCTCCGATTAAAAGTTCTTTTTCAAAGCGTAAAAAATGCTCTAAATGCTTGATTAACATCATATTATGCCAAGGACTTTTACCAAAACCAATACCAACATCTAAAATCACATCTTCTAAACCAAGCTCACTTAGCCTTTTTAGTTTTTGCGCAAAAAAATCATCAAGCTCAGCTAATACATCTTCATAATGCGGGTTATCTTGCATATTTTGTGGAGTATTTTGCATATGCATGAGTGTGTAAGTAGCTTTATATTTTAAAGCTAGTTTGGCTAAATTTTCATTTTTAAAACCGGTAATATCATTAATAAGCTTAAAGCCTTTATTTAAAGCATATTCTAAACAATACTCATCAAAGCTATCTAAGCTAAAAATACATTTTTCATAAAGTTTTTCTTTATAGATCAAATCTAAGGTATTTTTTAAACGCTTAAACTCTTCTTCTTGCCCACAATACACACTACCAGGTCTTGAAGAAACCCCACCTATATCTATATAATCAGCCCCTTGAGAAATCATGAGTTCGATTTTTTCTAAAACTTCATTTTCTTTAACCCTACTTTGAGCATTAAAACTATCTTCATTAATATTAATCACACCCATAATTTTTGCGTGTTTGGGTTTAGCGAAATTAGACTTTAAAAATAGTGCTAAATTTTTAAGTTTAAAATCTTGTAGTTTTTCTTTTTCTATAAGCTTTTTAGCTTGATCTTGTGTTACCATAAGCAAGGCATTGGTATGTTCTTTGCCTAGTATAACTTCTTTATGTGTTACAAGCTCAGCTCCAACCCTTAGCGCATCTTGTTTGAGTATATTTGCAGCAGGTGCTCTTAATTCTTTGATAAGAAAAAAATGAATTTGAGTTTTTTCACTCATAATTTTCTCGCCTGCTTTATGTGGCTTTATATATTTAGAAATTTGCTCAAAGTCTGTGTTGGGATTGATTTTAATGATTTTCATTTTTTCTCTCGTGTAAAATTAAAGCTATGGTGCTTAGTAAAATAGTTGGCTTTGCATTTAATTTAGCTAACTCATAAGCTTTGTAGAAAAATTCGATTTCTTCATCATTTAATTTTATATCTTGTTTAAAGCACTCATGGCTTAAAGCACTAATTAGCTCTAAACACTCATGCTTGTCTATATTTTCATATTGTTTCAATAATGAAGCAATTTGAGCTAGATCCATTTTTTTAAGATCTAAATTTAAAGACATCTTTTCTTTTTGAATTTTATGCTTTTCTATGATAAATCTTGAAAGTATAGTAGGTAAAAAAACATTTTTTGAAGGAGCTACGATGATAAAATATACATTTTTTGGTGGCTCTTCAAAAAGTTTTAACAAAAAATTTTGCGCTTCTTCACGAAAAGACTTGGCTAGTATAACAATGATTTTAGCTTGTGCTTCAGCTATATAACTTTCATTCATAATAGCTTTTGCGGTTGCTTGGCCGTTTTTGTCATAAGTTAAGTCATTTAGTCTTAATTCTAAGTCAGGATTTTTGGGTATGAAAAATCTTAGATTTTTTTGACCATATTCTTCTGTGAGCTTTTCTTGCATTAGCTCAAAATCATTATGGATAATGATTTTATTTCTTAGATTCAAATTTCTACCTTAGAAAAAAGCACAGCCTCTAAGCTTTGCTCAAATACTTTATATAAAGAAATGAGTTTATAGTCTAATTCCTTATCACGCGAGGAAAGGTAAAAGCTATTTTGCAATTGCTCATCAAAAAGCCAAAGCATACTTTCTGCTTTAGAATTAGCGATTTTAAATTTAAAACCTGTATTAGTTCCTATATAAAAAAAGGCATAACCATTAGGAAAAGAAATACTTAAAAGATCATTTAGCAAATCTATATCTTCTTGGGTATTACAAGTTTTATTATAAATTCCTTTTAAAGACACAAAAGGCACTAAAGGTCTTGTGGAACTAGCGTTAATTTGGCCTAAAAAATACTCTTCAAACCACGTTCTTTGATCATCAGTAATCACAATAAAAGTATAACCTTGCAAAAGCAAAGCTAACTTAGAAGCGATCAAAGGCGACCACTCAAGACGCCTTTCTTCTAACCAACTTGTATAAGTACCATTTTCTCGGATTTGCTCTAGGGTAAATTTTAAAAAACTATTGCTCATTTATATATCTAGTTTATAAACTTCATGTAATACTCTTACAGCTAATTCGCCATATTTTTCATGCACGATAACTGAAATTTTAATTTCACTTGTAGAAATCATTTGTATGTTGATATTTTCATTTGCTAATGCTTTAAAAGCTGCCGAAGCTACTCCAGAATGTGATTTCATACCCACACCCACAACTGAAACTTTTACCACAGCACTATCTGTTTCTATATTAGCATTAGCACCTAAAACTTTTTTCATAGCATTAGTTGCTAAATCAAGTTCATTTTCAGGCACAGTAAAACCTAAATTTGTAGCTCCATCTAAACCTACATTTTGGATAATCATATCTACATTGATATTTTCATTTGCTAAAGTCCCAAAAATTTCAGCAGCAATACCTGGCTTATCATCGATATTTCTTAAAGTAACCCTTGCTTGGTTTTTATCTAGTGCTATACCACTAACCAAAGCTTGTTCCATATTTTCCTCCTTAGTAATGATCGTCCCTTCATTTTCATTAAAGCTACTTCTAGTAACTAATTTTACATTTAATTTTTTAGCAAGCTCTACAGAGCGATTTTGTAAAACCTTAGCTCCTAAACTTGCAAGCTCTAGCATTTCTTCATAAGAAATTTTATCTAGCTTTTTAGCCTTTGGCTCAATTCTAGGATCGGTAGTATATACCCCATCTACATCAGTATAAATTTCACATAAATCAGCATTTAAAGCTCCCGCTAGTGCTACCGCACTTAAGTCACTTCCACCACGCCCCAAAGTAGTAACATTACCCATTTTGTCAATACCTTGAAAGCCAGCAACTACTACGATATATCCCTCATCTAAGGCTTTGTTAATATTTGTAGTATCAATGTGTTCTATTCTTGCTTTAGTATAAACATCATCTGTGATAATTCCTGCATTGCGTCCGGAAAATGCAGTAGCTTTTAAACCCATTTCATTTAATGCAATAGCAAGCAAAGATGAAGTCACGCGTTCGCCACTACTTAAAAGCATATCCATCTCACGACCTGAAGGATTTTTACTAAAATGGTGAGCAAAATCAATAAGTTCATTAGTAACCCCACTCATCGCTGAAACTACCACAACTAACTTATCACAAGTTTTTTTACTTTTTGCTACTCTTTTAGCAACTTCATCAATACGCTCAAGCGTTCCTACACTTGTTCCCCCATATTTTTGTACGACCAGCATTAAATATACCCCCTTTCTTTAAAATATTTTAAAACCTTAATATATATAGGTTTTTTAAAATGGTTAATCATATCATAAACATCTTCTAATGAAGCAAATTTATAAGCATCAAATTCAGGATTTTTAGTGTTTAGATTAATGATAGCTTTATTTTTCAATCTAACCAAAAAATATTTTTGGCTTTGACCATCATAAGGATACATTTTTTGTGCAACCTTAGCTGGAAAATCATAATTAATCCACTCAGGATATTCAGCTAAAATTTCAACCTCATCTGTGCCTATTTCTTCTTTTAATTCTCTAAACAACGCACTTTTAACATCCTCTCCTTCATCTATACCACCTTGAGGAAATTGCCATATATCTTCCATATCATTGCGTTTAGCAAGTAAAATTTTACATTCAAAAGGATAAGCTGATGATAGTACAACAGCGGCTACATTTGGCCTATATTTTTTTTCTTTTTCCATGATTTTCTTATCCTTGACTTTTTAATAATATAATTCTAACAAAAAAATACGAATTTATAATCACATTTTAAAGAAGTTTTATGCATTTATACATACATATACCATTTTGTGAAAGCAAGTGTTTTTATTGTTCTTTTACTTCACTTAAGAAAAAGGACTTTGAAAAAGATTATTTAAATGCTTTAACGCAAGATATAAAATATCAACTAAATTTTTTCAAACTTGATAAAAATTCCATAAAGACTGTTTTTATAGGTGGTGGAACGCCTAGTTTAATGGAAGTTAGTTTTTATGAGAAAATATTTATTTTTTTACAAAGTTATTTGCAAAAAGATAGTGAAATCAGCATAGAAGCAAACCCCAACTCGAGTAATTTTTCTTGGCTTAAAGAGATAAAAAATTTAGGTTTTAATCGTATTTCTTTTGGAGCGCAAAGTTTTCATGAAAAAAAACTACAATTTCTTGGGCGTATTCATGATCAAAAAAGTATTTTTACTAGTATAGAAAATGCAAAAAAAGCAGGATTTGATAATATCAATCTAGACTTAATTTACGATACAAAACTTGATGATAAAAAAATGCTTGATTATGAAATTTCCAAACTTACTCTGCTTGATATTAACCATGTGAGTGCTTATAATCTAACCATAGAAGAAAAGACAAGATTTGCTAAAAAATTTCATTTTAAAAAAAATGCACCGCGCCTTGCAAAGCATTTTATTAAAGCAATTGAAATCCTTGGCTATAAACAATATGAAATCAGCAATTTTGGACAAATTTGCAAACACAATCTTGCATACTGGCAAGGAAAAGACTATATAGGTTGTGGTTTAAGTGCGGTGGGATTTTTAAAAAATCAAAGATTTTATACTAAAAAAAGTTTAAAAGATTATACAACAAATCCTTGTTTTAGAGAGATTGAAAATTTAAATTCAAAAGATTTACGCTTAGAGCATATTTTCTTAGGACTTAGAAGTATTATAGGCGTGGATGAGACAAAGCTAGAGCCTTTAGAAAAAGAAAAAGCGATGTTTCTTAGTAAAAAAGGAAAGCTAGTTTATAAAAATGGAATTTTTTATAATACTAACTACCTTTTAAGCGATGAGTTGGCTTTGTATATTAGCACTTAAGCTTTGCATTCACAAGAAAACCTTTTAAGCTCAGGAAGCTTTATGGAAAGTTCATTGATGTTTTTTAGCATATCATTACAAAAGTTATTTAAATTTTCTTTTACTCCATAATACGCCCAAACACCCTGTCTATCTACTTCTAAAAAATTAGCTTCTTTTAAAATTTTTAAATGTCTTGAAAGCCTTGATTGACTCATATTTAAAGAGCTTTGCAAATCACACACACAAAGTTTTCCATATTTTTGTAAAAAAGCTAGGATTAAAATCCTACTTTCATCGTTAATTGCACTTGTTATTTTTAAAAATTCTTGCATAAAATTCCTTATATAAAAAACATTAAAAGTCCAAAACTAATTGCAATAAAAACAATCATACCTGCAAATAAAAACAAAAAGCTTGTTTTAAAAATTCTTTTAAGTAAAATAAGTTCAGGTAAAGAACACCCTGCTCCTGCTATTAAAAAACTCATCATTATACCAAGCGGAATTCCACTGGTAGTTAAAGCTAGTGCTACAGGAATCATAGCAGTGCAATTCATATAAAGCAAAACCCCTATAAATGCTGCTATAAATACACCCAATACCCCATAATCTTTCATATAATTTTGAAAAAAATCTTGCGGAAAAAAGCCGTGTATAAAAGCCCCAATACCCATACCAATAATAATATATGGCAGAATTTTTTTATATTCATTAAAGCTTTGCATAAATAATATTTTGATTTTATTTTCTTTTGTTTTAGTCTTAAATTTTAAAATTTTACTGCTAATTTTAGAATTTTTAACAAAAATAGAGCTAGGTTTTTCACAGCATAAACTTTTAGAAGTATCATTAGAACAACACTTTGAAGTTTGCTCTAAATCATTTTTTAAAAAGTCTTCATTAAAAAATCTTTGAGTGTTTATTTTTGAAACACAAAAAGCAATAAATAAAATCACGCTAAATAAAAATCCCACATAAAATAAAGAGATTTTTAAGCCAAAACTTACTACAAACATCACTACTATAATAGGATTAATTAAAGGCGAAGTTATCAAATAAGCTATACATACTCCAAGTGGTACTTTAGCTTTTAAAAATGCATTTAAAAGCGGTATGCTTGAACATGAACAAAAGGGAGTTAAACTACCCAAAAGAATAGCCTTTATATAACTTACAAAAGAATCTTTCTTTAAATGTTCATTGAAAAATTTAGCATAACGCTCATTAAGATAAGCAATAAGCATGCTAACTAATATAAATAAAATAGAAATTTCAACAAATAAAATCAAAAAATCTTTAAAAATAAAAAATAACTTTTCCATAATCTTTCACTCCATTTCATTTTAAAATAAGCATAACAAAAATATATTAATATATCAATATATCTTTATATATTAATATTATAGAAGTAATAGTATTTTTAAGTATTTTTATGTAAAATGCAAACTATATATTTAAGCGAAAGAAGATAAAATAATGAGTTTTGGAGAAATTTTAGTTATTTTAGTTATAGCTATTTTAGTTCTTGGGCCTGAAAAACTACCTTCAACTATAGTTGAAATTGCAAAAATTTTAAAAGCCATTAAAAGTAATATTGATGAAGCAAAAGCAAGTATCAATAAAGAATTAAAAATAGCAGAGTTAAAAGATGAAGCACAAAAATACAAAGATGAATTTTCACAAACTAACGAAAATATCAGAAAAAAACTGAGTTTTGAAGAATTTGATCAACTCAAAGAAGATATTTTAAATAATACCAAAGAGTTAAAAAGTGAAATTAATGATTTAGAAAAAGATATACAAGAACTTTCGCGTGTAGAAGAAAAAACTCAAAAAGATGAAAAAAATACTCAAAAAATGGAAAGCTAAGAATGTTTGAAGAATTAAAACCGCATTTAGTAGAACTTAGAAAAAGATTATTTATAAGTGTAGCTTGTGTTGTTGTAATGTTTTTTGTATGCTTTAGTTTTAATAGTTATATCATAGATATACTAAAAGCACCCGTTGAAGCAGCCTTACCTGAAATTTCAAAACAAATGACTTTCGTTGAATTACAAGAGCCTTTATTTACTGCAATGAAAGTTTCATTTTTTACAGCTTTTTTGATTTCTTTACCGGTTATTTTTTGGCAGTTTTGGAAATTCGTAGCACCAGGACTTTATGATAATGAAAAAAGACTAGTAGTGCCTTTTGTAAGCTTTGCTAGTATTATGTTTGCGCTTGGAGCTTTGTTTTGTTATTATATAGTCATACCTTTGGCTTTTAAATTTTTAATTGATTTTGGGGTGCAAACTCAAGATTTTAAACCTTTAATCAGCATAGGCTTGTATGTGGGATTTTTTACTAAACTTGTAGTTGCCTTTGGCTTAGCGTTTGAAATGCCTGTGATAACCTTTTTCTTTGCTAAACTTGGACTGATTGATGATACTTTTTTGAAAAAACATTTTAGAGTTTCTGTTTTAGTGATTTTTGTTTTCTCAGCTATGATGACACCACCTGATGTTATATCGCAATTTTTAATGGCTGTACCTTTGTGTGGACTTTATGGAATTTCTATTTACATAGCTAAAAAAGTTAATCCTAGTCAAAAAGAAGATGATGAAAATGATTGATAAAGATCTTTTGCTTTCTAGTTATGATTATAACTTACCAAATGAACTTATAGCAAATTTTCCTATTTTGCCCAAAGAAAATGCCAAGCTTTTAGTATATGAAAGATGTAAAGATCAAATTTCACATTTGCATTTTAAGGATTTAGCTAAAATTTTACCACCTTGTGAAATCATCTTTAATGATACCAAAGTCATCAAAGCAAGAATTTATGGAAACAAAGAAAGTGGTAGTAAAATAGAACTTTTCATTAACCATCCTTTAAAAAATAATGAATTTTTAGTGCAAATTCGGGGTAAGGTTAAAGAAGGGCAAATTTTATATTTTGAAAATTCTTTAAAAGCTAAAATCAAAAAATTACATGATGATGGCACAAGAGAAGTAGAGTTTTTTAATGATGAAAAAGAGCTTAGTCATCATGAAGTTTTTGAAATTTTAGAAAAAATAGGTCATATACCTTTGCCACCTTATATTAAAAGAGCAGATGAAGCGCAAGATAGCATTAACTATCAAAGCATTTTTGCTAAAAATCAAGGCGCAGTTGCCGCACCTACTGCAAGCTTACATTTTGATAAAGCAATGATTGATGAACTTAAAAAAAATCATAATATCCATACTATCACACTACACGTTGGTGCAGGAACTTTTAAAGGTGTAGAATGTGAAGATATACGTGATCATAAAATGCATTCAGAATTTTTTCATATTGATGATGAAACTTGTGCTTTGATTGATTCTTCTAAGAAAATACTAGGCGTTGGTACCACTGTTACTCGTTGTATAGAATATTATTATAGAAAAAAATTAAAAGAAGGTTTTTGTGATTTGTTTTTACACCCACAAAATACCCCGCAAAGACTTGATTATTTACTTACTAATTTTCACTTACCAAAATCAACTTTAATTATGCTTGTAGCAGCATTTATAGGTAGAGAAAAAACCTTAGAGCTTTACCATGAAGCCATAGAAAATAACTATCGTTTTTACTCATATGGTGATGGAATGCTAATTATTTAGTCTTTTTCTTGATATATTTTTTATCAATATAACCCAAATCTATAAGTTTTTGATAAATTTTAGCCAGTATAGGCCCTCCTGTACTACTACCGCTTTTTCCATGTTCGATTAAAACCACTACTACATATTGTGGTTTTTCATAAGGTGCATAAGAAGTAATCCAAGCATGAGATCTTAAAAAATATTCTAAATCCTCTTCTTTAATACGCTTTTTTTCACTTTGAGAAATTCCAACTACTTGTGCTGTTCCTGTTTTGGCTGCTATGGTAATAGGTGAATTTCTTAAAAATCTTGCCGTAGTTCCACCGTCTTCATTAGCAACTTCATACATAGCACGCCTTAAAAGTGGAAGTTTTGATAGTTCAAAAGTCGTAAAAACACTTTCATTATTATCAAAATTTATCTTAGTAACATTATCATCAACGCTATGTAAAAAATGCGGTGTGATATTTTTAGCCGTAGCAATCATAGCTGTAAATTTAGCCACTTGCATAGGAGTAGCAAGAAAATCACCTTGTCCTATGCTTGTATTTAAAGTTTCACCTTGATACCATGGTTGGTTGTATTTTTCTTTTTTCCATATTCTATTAGGTACTGTTCCTATAAATTCATTAGGTAAATCCACTCCTGTTTTTACACCAAAACCTATTCTTTCAAAAACAGAACTAATAATGTCAATACCAACTTCTAAAGCACCTTTATAAAAATACACATCACAACTTTCCCTAATAGCATCTGTCATATCTACATAACCATGACCTATAGCCTTCCAACATCTAAATTTTCTACCGCCAAGCTCAAAGTTAGAATCACACAAATATTTATGATTTTCACTTACTTTTCCACTATCTAAAAAGGCCAAAGCTGTACCCATTTTTATAACTGAACCTGGAGGATAAAGACCGTTAATAAGTTTATTAGTAAAAGGATGATTTAAATCATTAGAAAGCTTATCCCATTCTTCTTGGCTAATACCCGTAACAAATGGATTAAGATTATACTCAGGAAAACTACCCGCTGCCAAAATAGCTCCGCTTTTTACATCCATTACTATAGCTGCACCTGCTAAATTTTCAAAAATACTGGCTAAGTATTCTTGCAAGTCAAGATCTATGCTTAAAGTGATATTGCTTGAAGTAGGTTTTTTATAAGAAAGTTCTTCTATTTCTTTATTTAATGCATTTACCTTGCTAACCTTTTCACCCTTTTGACCTTGTAAAATATCATTATAAGAACGCTCTATGCCACTACGCCCTACATAGCTAGTCAATCTTGCAATTTCATTTTCATTCATATCATTTAAATTTGCTTTTCCAACATAACCTATAACATGGCTAGCTAAAGCATCATAAGGATAAAATCTTTGAGTAGTAGATTTAACTTGCATGTTTTCGCGCAAATTAAGCTTAGTAAAATGCTTAATCATCGCATCATATTCTACAAATGGAACCACTTCTATATAATCTTGGTTATAATAAGAATCTGCTTTTATATAAGTTCTTTTGAGCTTAGTAGCATTTAAATCCGGAAAGGCTCCTACTATAGCTTGTAATTCTTGCTCTAAAAGAGCTCTGTTTTTCTTTTTTATATGCAAATATGGCTTTATAGAGATCGAAAAACCTAATTTATTTACCGCTAAGGGTCTACCCTTTATATCTAAAATTTGTCCTCTAACAGGTGCTAAAAATTGCGTTTTAATGGCATTTTGTTTAGCTATTTCTTCATAATAAACATTAGATTTAATACTTATATAATACACCCTAGCAAGCAAAAGCAAGAAAAAACAAGCTATAAATCCCATCACCAAACGCATACGCATATTAGATTTTCCCTTTAAAAATAACAAAAGAAATCAAAGCCTCAACAGCAAAAAACCATAGATATTCAATACCAAATTTTAAAATTTCATTATTATCTAAATATGCTAAAAACACATCAAAAAGATAGATAAAAATATAAGCACACAAAGTAAATATAACGAGTAAATAATGACCTAGTTTTAACTTGCTTTTAAACCAATCGACAAAAAGATGATAAAAAACAAAAAAAACTATCCATGAGCTAAAAAGATAAAATCCATGGATAATATCAACTAGCAAAAGATAAAACAAAGAAAAATACCATCTAAAATCAAGCTTATTAAGAGTTCTTTCTTTTTCTTTTAAAAGCACTATCATATAACAAAAAAACACCCCAAATAAAGGAGGCATCCAATAATACACAGAGCTTAGCACTTGATAAAAAATCAAAGATAAATAAAAAAATAAATAAGAAAAATCAAATCTATTTTTTACTAAATTTCTACTCCTCATTCAAACCCAAGCTCTCTAAAATGATTTTTTGTTCTAATTTATCAATACCACTTTTTTTCAAATTTGACACTAAGATAGCATTTTTATTTGTATTTAAAATTTTTGCTTTTTGACTTTGATTGAGCTTGTCTGCTTTTGTAAAAACTGTTATTTTTTTTTGATCAGCTCTAATAAAAGAATCCAAATATAAATCCAAATTTGCATCAATATCTAAATTTTCATGTCTTGAATCTATTAGATGGATAAAAAGCTTGATAGAACTGCGCTCTTTTAAAAACTCATCTAAATTTTTATTCCAAATAGCCTTAGTTTTTTTGCTCACTTTAGCATAACCAAAACCAGGCAAATCAATAAATATTAGTTTAAATTTATCCTCATCTTTTTTGCAATCAACTTCAAAAAAATTAATAAGTTGTGTTTTACCTGGAGTTGAAGAGCTTTTCGCTAAATTTTTATTTTTGCATAGTGTATTAATCAAAGAACTTTTACCCACATTAGAACGCCCTAAAAAGGCGATTTCAGTGTATATAGGTTGTGGTGCTTCGTCTATTTTGGAAGCAGAAATTAAAAATTTAGCATTTAATATCATTCTTTTACTTCAAATACAAATTTGGCAGGTTTTTTATCTTTACTCACTACTCTATAAGTCATATTTTTTCTATCTACTATGATTTTATCCCCTATGAGTTCTTTTTTAGTTTGCATTTCTGTAATTTTTGCATTACCATTAATCTCATATGTATCCTTAGCTACATTATAAATAAATTCATCACCGCTTCCATGATAAGTTTTATCTTTCATCATGATTTTAAATTTAGCATCTTTAGTAGCTATATACTTGATGGGTTGTTTGTTTTTCATATAAATAACTAATTTTTGCGAATTTAAAACATCGTTGCCTTTTTTAACTTCTACATCACCGGTTAATACACTTGTTTCATTTTTTTCATCTAAGTAAAAATCTTTAGCGTAAACTTCTATTTTTTGTGCACTAAATGCGAACAAATTTAACAAACACAGAAAAATTATTGCTCTAAAAACCATGCTTTTATTCCTTGAATTTTTAATTCTTTTTGATTTACATCATATAAAAAATTATCCCCAAAAACTTCATTTAAACCTATATATGCTTTAAAATTATCATTAGAAAATAAAATTTTATTTTTCATATCATAAGTTGCTTTTTGGGTAAAAATAGAAGTTTGGTTATGATCAAAATAACTTACATTGCCTTCTAAAATGGATTTTTCTTCATTTCTTACTAATAAATCTGAACTTAAATTATAATCAAGCGCTTGAACTTTAAAATCATCAAAAATATCTTTGTCTTGATATTTTACCCAACGACTTGCCTGATATGTAGCCTTAATTACACTAGCATTTAACTCATAATCAAGCACATCAAAAGCTTGCATATTTGCCACATCTACCTTTTGTGGTTTTATGGCAAATAAATAAGGATCTTGAGTACTTAAAATCACCATAACAAAGGCGAATAAACTCATTAATATAGCAAAAATTTTTATCGCCAAAGTTTATCCCATTGAGCTTGCATATTATTATGTTCAATTAAAATTTCAATCATCTCACTCACCGCTCCATTGCCACCTTTTCTATTTAAAACTTTATCAGTTTTCAAAGCCTTATGTGCATCTTTTGGCTTGAAGCTATATCCAACTGCTTCAAGCAAGCTCATATCATTATAATAATCCCCAATAGCAGCACATTGAGAAAAATCTAAATTTAATTTTTCTAAAATTTCTTTAGCGCAAGCTAGTTTATCACTAATACCTTGATAGACTAAATCAATTTTTAAATCCCTAGCTCTAAAATACACACACTCGCTAGTCCTACCTGTAATGATAGCAACTTTTTTACCAAGCTTTTGCCAAGCTTCAATCGCCGCACCATCTTTTACATTAAATTCTTTAATCTCACCATAGTTTTGTGTATAGATGATTTTACCATCTGTTAGACAACCATCTACATCTAAAAAAATAAGTTCTATCATAATCTTACTCTCTTACTATAAACGCACCTGGGAAAGATCCACTATCAACAAAATCTCTTGCTTCTTGCTCACTTCTAAAACCTTTTAAAAATACTCTATGCAAGCCATCTTTAGCACTTGTTTGTATAGTTGAAGTATAAGAATTATAATTTTTGTATCTACCTGCTATTAGCTCTGCACCACTTTTATTTCTAAATGCTCCAATTTGCACCATAAAAGATCCACCTTGGAAAATATGACCACTATCAGCAATCTCTCCACTGCTGCCTAAATTAGAATTAGTATGCACCGAACCCGAACTTGCACTTGTTCCAAAGCCAATCACTTCAAGTCTTACAGGAGCTGTTCCTGCTTGAATCATATCTATATCTCTTGCAGCCATATTAGATAAATCTATAATCCTACCTGCTACAAAAGGTCCTCTATCGTTAATCCTAACAGTAGTTTGACGATGATTTTTTAAATTAGTTACTTTTACTATGGTATTCATAGGTAAAGTTTTATGAGCTGCGGTATATGCGTGTTGATCATAAGTTTCACCATTAGAAGTTTTTTTACCATGGAAACCCGGACCATACCAACTAGCTATACCATCAGCAGTCTCACCTACTTCTACTACTGTTGGATAATAAGTTTTACCATTAATAGTGTAAGGCTTCATAGTGCCTTTTAAGCTTGTATTATTATGCTTTATGCTTTTAAAATCTCTTTCTGGGTAATACACAGTAGGCGTGCTAATAGGTACCATACTACAAGCACTAAGCAAAACCCCTACACAACTAACGACTAACGACTTTTGTATGAGAGCTTTTGGATATTTTTTGAGTTGTTTTAATTTTTGCATTATTATTCTCCTTAATTTTTAACACAAGTTTTTGATTGATATTGATTAAATTTCCTTTGATTTTATTATATTCTTTTATGCTTTCAACACTTATTTTGTGTTTTCTTGCAATAGTATAAAGACTATCACCCTCTTTTACTATATAAATTTTTGTATGCGGAATGGTTGTATCCACCTTAGCTAATTTTACATTCTCTAATGCCTTTTCTACTGCCACGCTTTTACTTAAAGGAATATACATGTAATAATCTTTTTTATCAGGTGGAGTAAAGTCATAATTAAAATGTGGATTATAACGCTTAAATTCTTTATAAGACATTTTAGCTACTTTAGCAAGCTCTCTTAAAGAAACACTTGGGGGAACTGAGATTTTTTTAACTTCACTTGATAGGGCATAATTAAGCAAGGCACTATCTTGTGAAATTAAAAAATCATTATTATTAGCCAAAAATGCCATAGTAAGAATTTTTCTAATAAAAATTCTAGTCTCTAATGGTAAGTATTTTTTATCAGGATCAAGCAAAACCCTTAAATCATCACTTTTTGCTTTTTTTATAGCTTGACGTAATTTACCATCACCACAATTATAAGCTAAAATAGCCAAGTACCATTTTCCAAACTGCTCTTTTAGTTGCTTTAAATAAGTAATAGCTGCATAAGTTGATTTTACTAAATCTTTTCTCTCATCTACATAAGGATCTATCCTTAAACCCAAAGTTTGTGCCGTTGGTTTCATAAATTGCCAAACACCTACTGCTTTAGTTCTTGAAATACTATGAATTTTTAAACCAGATTCTACAATCGCTAAGTATAAAAATTCTTGAGGAATATTTTCTTTTTCTAATATTTTACGGATAATCGGAGTGATTTTATAAAATTCCCTCATCGTATCTACTAAAGTTTTAGAATGCATATCCATGGAAGATTCTTTAAATTCTAAAAAAATCATATCACTGAGATAACTTGCTTCTATATCTAAATTTCTTAAGATTTGTGCTTGTTGCGTGTAATGCTCTGGAGTAAATTGCAAGGCCTTAGCATTTAAACATAATAATACTAAAATAAAAAACAAAAAGCTTTTTTTCATTATAAACCTTGGAAAAACAAACGATTAGCGTTAAAATTAGTAAGTTTTATTATTTCATTTTTTGATAAATTTAAAAGTTCAGCCATTTTTTGAGCTACAAAATGCGTCAAAATAGGATCATTTACCTTGCCACGATGTGGTTCTGGGGTTAAATAAGGTCCATCTGTTTCTAAAACAAGCTTATCTTTTGGAATTTTAGGCAAAACTTCTACTAGTTTTTTTGCATTTTTAAAAGTTAAAACCCCACCTATACCAAAATAAAAACCATCATCTGCTAGCTGAAGTAAAAGCTCACTAGCATTAAAACAATGCAAAACACCACCTTGCAAATCTTTTGCATATGTTTTTAAAATATTAAAACTATCTTCATTAGCTTCACGCACATGAACAATCAAAGGCTTTTTATATTCGATAGCTAGCTGAATTTGAGCTATAAAAACTTCTTTTTGCTTTGCTTTTATTTCATCCTCATCAACCCTTAAACGATAATAATCAAGCCCACACTCACCCACTGCAATGCATTTTTTATCATTTATAAATTCTTTTAAAACATCCAAATCAAAATCATCTATATCATAAGGATGTACCCCACAAGAAAAATACACATTTTCATAATCATGTGCAATCTCTCTTGCTCTTGGCAAATCTTTTATATCCGCTCCAGGTATGATGATTTTATCTACTCCATTAGCAAAGGCATGATTTAACATCTCATCCAAACATCCAAAATAAGCTTGATTATCTAGATGACAATGTGTATCTATGATTTTTTCGCTAAAATCACAATCTAAAAACATACCTCTACCCTATTTTTACCATTAGCCTTAGCTAAATCTAGTGCCTTTTGAGCATTATCAAGCAAATCTTGTATTTGGCTTGTTTTACCTCCAAAAGCAACTCCTACAGAAATACTATAATCAACCTCATCTAAAGCTATTAAAACACTTTCTTTAGCAATATTTACTCTTATATTTGAAAAAGCTTTCAATGCTTCTTTATTATCTGTATTTTTTAAAAGTACGTAAAATTTACCATCTTCAATTCTAGTTGCCAAATCCATACCGCGAATTTGATCTTTGATTTTTTTAGCTGTGTGTTTAATCACTCCATCGCCACAATCATAACTTAGTTCATAGTTAATTGTTGCAAGATTGTCTATATCAATTAATGCTAAAGCTAATTCTTCATTTTCTTGCATATCTTCTAAATAATCTAAAAATCTTTTTTCAAAATTTGCATAATCATCAAGTCCTGTTAGCAAATCTTTACCCAAACTATACTCATCAAGTAAAACACATTTTTGCATATAATCTAAGCAATTATTCACTCTACAATTAAGTGATTCTTTTTGGAAAGGTCTAATCACATAGTCATTTACGCCCTTTCTAAAAGCCCTTGCCTCTAGCGCATCATCTTTATCTCCAACCATGATCACACCAAGTTCTATCTTAGAATATTTTGAGCGAATTTCTACAAGCAAATCTTCTCCATTAATTACAGGCATAGTTGCATCACAAATTACCAATTTTGTATCAGGATTATCACTAAGATAACTTAGCGCTTCTTCTCCATGTGCTGCTGCTAAAACATTGAAAAGTTGATTATTAAGATTTTTTTTCATTTCTGCGCGTAAAGTTACATTAGCGATTGCTAAAATTATCTTAGTTTTATTGTTTTTTTGAAGCATTCTAATGGAACTTAGCATTTCATCAATACAGCTTTCGCTTTCTTTTTGAATATAACCTATAATATCTTTTTCCATAAATTTCTTACGCGTTTGCCCATCACTACTTCCTGTAAGCACTATAGCAGGAATATTTTTTTCTAAAACCACATCCACCACTTCTCCATTGGGAGCATCTGGTAAACAAAGATCTACAAAAGCCATAAAATAATCATTTTTCACTAATTCTTTAGCACTATTCATATCAAAAGCAACATCTACTTTTAAACCCAAAGTATTTTCTACTTTTTTTGCCAAAAGCTTTGTGAGCATTTTGTTATCATCAATAATTAAAATTTTTTCTTCCATAGCCAACTCTCTTTATAATTTCAAAGTATAATTATAACATATAGAAATTTACTTTTTGTTTTTAAAGTAAAGTTCTAGTAAATTCTAAAGCCTCTTGTGTGATATTTTCCCCACTTACCATTCTAGCAAGTTCTCTTACTCTTTCTTCTTTTTCTATTTTTCTTACCCTACTTTCATTTCCTATTTTTTCTACTAAAAAATGATTGCTTGCTTTTGATGAAAGCTGTGGTAAATGTGAAATTGCAAAAATTTGATAAAACTTAGCAAGCTCTTTTAATACTTCAGCTATACTCATAGCTTCTTTGCCACTTAAATTTGCATCAATTTCATCTAAAAATATTATCCCACTAGCTTTATTAGTAACATTGCATTCTGTTGCAATAAAAGAAAGTCTTAGACGGTTTATCTCGCCTGAACTTAAATTTTTTAAACTAGCCTCATTGATATTTAAACTCACTTCATCTTTACCTAAAATACTTAAAGCACAATCTTTAAGTTCTAATTTAACTTCTTTCATATAAAGTTTTTCAAGATAAAAATTCAGTAATTTTTCAAGCTCTTTTAATCTTTTTTTACGCAAAGTACTTAATTTTTGACTTTTCTCATCTAAAAGTATTTTAGTACTTTGTACTTTTTCTTCTAATTCCTTTTTTTCAAAACTTAAATTTTCATAATGAGCTAATTCTGCCTTTTTCTTCTCTAAAGCTTCTAAAGCTTCTTCTATGCTTCCATATTTTGAAATCAAAGAAGAAAGTTTTTCTATCCTATCAAGCACTTCTTCTATATCAAAATCAAAATCATCAAAACTTTGATTTTCCCACACTGCCCTTAGCTCATTTAAACACTCTGAAAAAAATGAACTATCAACATCACTAATTTGCAAAGCTTCAATCACTGCTGATTCTAACTCAAAAATTCTACTTGCCCTATTCCAAGCTGCATCGATTTTGTCTTTTTTTGAAAGCCTTTTTTTAAAACTCATTAATTCATCAAATTCGCCAATTTTTGGATTAATGCTTTGGATTTTTTGTATTTCAAAGCTCGTAAATTCTTTTAATTCTTCTACCTTTTTTTCTTCTTCTTGAATTTTTTCTAATTTAGTTTTATTTTCCATATATTCTTTATAAATATTTTTATATTCATTTAAAAAATCTTGAAATTTCTTATCCTCTTTTGATTGCATAAAATCAAGTAAGTTTAAAAACCTTTCATTTGAGAACTCATTATTTTCCTTAGCTGAAAGATATTTTACAAATTTCTTAGAAAGCAAGGCTAAATTCTTTTTTGAAATAAGTTGATTATTGATAAAATAACGCGAGCTTTTATCTTTTAAAAGTTTAAATACGTTTAATTCTTCATTTTCAATACCAAACTCATCTAATTCAAGCTCATCATTTAACAAAATTTCTACCATTTTAGCTTCACTCTCACTTAGAGCAAATGCTGCCAAAATAGCCTTAAAAAGTACAGACTTTCCAGCACCACTTAAACCAGTAAAGACAGTAAGTCCAGCTTCTAAGTCTAATTTTGCTTGTTTAAAACCTAAATTTTCTTTAATCAAAATACTTTCTATCATCACTTACCCCAATTTAACTTTTCTTTTAAAACTTGGAAATAATCTCTATCTTTTTTATGTATAAAACTAAGTTGTTTTTTACTAAGTCCTATAAGAATTTTATCATATTCTTTAGGATCAATCACTTCTTGCCCATCTAAATACAGTAAACAATGCTCAACTTTTAATTCAAGCTCAAAGCCATAAGGCAAAACTATAGGTCTTTGGGTTAAAGAATGAGAACAAACTGGCGTTAAAACAAAAATTTCACTCCAAGGATGCACTATAGGTCCGCCTGCACTAATATTATAAGCAGTTGAGCCACTTGAGCTAGCTATAATCAAACCATCTCCATAATAAGCATTAAAAAGTTTATTTTCAAAAAAAACTTCCACATTTGCCATTAAAGCATTATCACGAGAAAAAACCGCATCATTAAAAGCAAATTTTTTAATGATTTTGTTTTTTTTACAAAGCGTTATTTGAAGCATTTTGGCTTTTTCTATTTTAAAATCACTTTTAAAAAAATCTTTAAAAAAACTTTCTACCTCATTAAAAGAAAGAGCTGTTAAAAAACCTAAATTTCCTGCATTTATACCCAAAATAGGCTTTTTAGCTTGATAAACTTGTCTACATAAAGACAAAAGCGTACCATCTCCACCCAGAGAAATCAAAAAATCTAATTCTTGTAAATCTTTTAGATTAATTTTTTCTTGCTCTAGCAACACAAGCTCTATATTTTTTTGCAAAAAAATTGCTCTTAAAAAATCAATTTGCTTGTTTAAATTTGTATTTAACCTACAAAATAAGCCTATTTTTTGAATTTTTTCTATATTTATATTTTTTTTCATAAAAAAATTATAACAAAACTTAGCTAAGCAAAAGAATAAAATACTATAATAACAAAATTGAACAAATATTAAGCTAAGGAAAAATTTTGAGAACTCATTATAATACAGAGCTTAACATACAAAATGTTGGCGAGGAAGTAACATTATGTGGTTGGGTAAATTCTTACCGTGATCATGGAGGTGTAATTTTTATCGATCTTAGAGATCGTAGCGGACTTATACAGTTAGTATGTGATCCTGCAGATAATCAAGAAGCACATAATATAGCTTCATCAGTAAGAAATGAATATGTTTTAATAGCACAAGGTAAAATTCGCCCACGCGGTGAAGGACTTGTAAATCCAAAATTAAAAACTGGAGAAATAGAAGTTGTTATAAGCAAACTTACTATTGAAAATGAAAGCGCTGTAGTGCCTTTTGCTATAGGTGATGAAAGCGTAAATGAAGAATTAAGATTAAAATATAGATTTTTAGATTTAAGAAGTAAAAAGCTTTATGATAATTTTGCTCTAAGATCAACTGCTTGTATAGCAGCAAGAAATTCTTTATCAAAAATGGGATTTTTAGAAGTTGAAACTCCTATTTTAACTAAAGCCACTCCAGAAGGTGCAAGGGATTATTTAGTACCATCACGCGTACATCAAGGCGAATTTTATGCCTTACCTCAAAGTCCTCAACTTTTCAAACAACTTTTAATGTGTTCAGGATTTGATAGATATTTTCAAATTGCAAAATGCTTTAGAGATGAGGATTTAAGAGCAGATCGCCAACCTGAATTTACTCAAATAGATATAGAAATGAGTTTTTGTGAGCAAAAAGATATCATAGCTATGGCAGAAAATTTACTTAAAGATATTTTCAAAGCTTGCGGAAAAGAAATTAGCATACCTTTTAGACAAATGAGTTATAAAGAAGCTATGGAAAATTATGGCTCTGATAAGCCTGATTTAAGATTTGATATGAAATTTATTGATGTGATTGATATTTTTTCAAAATCAAATAACGAAATTTTTACAAATATCGCAAAAGATACGAAGAAAAATCGCATTAAAGCTTTAAGAGTTCCAAAAGGCGATACGATTTTTTCTAAACGCCAAATGCAAAGATTTGAAGATTTTGTACGCAAATTTGGGGCAGCAGGACTCGCATTCATACAAATGAAAGAAGATGGTCCTAAGGGTCCACTTTGTAAATTCTTTAGCAAAGAGGATTTAAATGCTTTAATCCAAAGATGTGAATTAGAAGTTGGAGATGTAGTATTTTTTGGTGCAGGAGCTAAGAAAACCGTGCTTGATTATATGGGTAGATTTAGATTATTCCTCGCTGATGAAATGAAAATTATTGATGAGGATAAATTAGAATTTTTATGGGTTATTGATTTTCCTATGTTTGAACAAAATGATGATGGAAGCTATTCTGCAATGCACCATCCATTTACTATGCCAAAAAATATTGACGAGCAAGATTTAGAAGAAATTAATTCTATTGCACATGATGTGGTGTTAAATGGTGTAGAATTAGGTGGTGGTAGTATAAGAATTCATAAAAGCCCTATCCAACAAAAAGTCTTTAAGCTTTTAAATATTAATGAAGAAGAGCAAAGAAAGAAATTTGGTTTCTTACTTGATGCATTAAGCTTTGGAGCACCGCCACATGGTGGTATAGCAATAGGCCTTGATAGACTTATCATGCTTTTAACAAAATCTTCAAGCATTAGAGAAGTCATAGCTTTTCCTAAAACACAAAGAGCACAATGTCTTATGACTCAAGCTCCAAGCGAAGTAAGCAATGAACAAATGAGAGAATTAGGTATAAGATTAAGGGAGAATACTAAATGAAACAATTATTTTTAATTATAGGTGCACCAGGTAGTGGTAAAACAACCGATGCAAGCATCATAGCTAAAGATGATGCAAGCGTTACTCACTATTCTACAGGTGATTTACTAAGAGCAGAAGTGGCTAGTGGAAGCGAACTTGGAAAGACTATTGATAGCTTTATTTCTAAGGGAAATTTAGTTCCTTTAGAAGTGGTAGTTAATACCATCATCACTGCTTTAAAAAATGCACCAACTAATACTATATTAATAGATGGTTATCCAAGAAGTGTTGAACAAATGCTTGAGTTTGATAAGGTATTAAAAAACCAAAGTGAAGTAATTTTAAAAGGTGTTATAGAAGTTAAAGTTAGCGAAGAAGTTGCTAGAGAAAGAGTTTTAGGACGTGCTAGAGGTGCTGATGATAACGAAGAAGTTTTCAATAATAGAATGAAAGTTTATTTAGAACCTTTAGAAGAAATAACAAATTTTTATACTAAAGAAAATATCCACCATATAATCAATGGTGAAAGAAGTATTGAAGCTATCGTAGCTGATATGAAAAATTTAATCAATGATTTATTAAAATAAAGGATAAAAAATGGATATTAGCAAAATCAAAGTTGGAGAAGTACCAAACAAACTTAATGCAGTTATTGAAATTCCTTATGGATCAAACATTAAATACGAACTTGACAAAGAAAGCGGAGCCATCATGGTTGATCGTGTAATGTATTCAGCTATGTTTTATCCAGCAAACTATGGTTTTATACCAAACACTCTTGCAGATGATGGCGATCCTATTGATGTTTTAGTTTTAAATGAATACCCTATCCAAGCAGGAGCTGTGATTCCTTGTCGTTTAATAGGAGTATTATTGATGGAAGATGAAAGTGGTATGGATGAAAAATTACTTGCTGTTCCTGTAAGTAAAATTGACCCAAGATATGATAATATTAAAAGTTTAGATGATTTACCAAAAGCGAGCTTAGATAAAATCAAAAATTTCTTTGAAACATATAAAATGCTTGAACCAAACAAATGGGTAAAAGTAAAAGAATTTGCAGGTATTGAAAAAGCAAGTGAAATTTTAGAAAATTCTATTAAAAATTATAAATAATCAAAGTCCTTTTAAGGACTTCACAAAGGATAAAAAATGAAAAGTATTATTGCTTTTAGTATAGCTTTTGTGGTGCTAATAGGCGCTAGTATTGGTTTTTATATGTGGTATTTTGAAGATGATTCAAATACTTATGTATATGATTATAAAAAAAGTAGTTCTTATCAAAGCTACACTCCACCAAGCACTCAATACAATCAAGAAAGAAATAATATAAGTGATAATACTTACTACCAACCACAGCAAACAAACCAAGAGCCTTTAAAAGAAGAAACTCCGGTACAAAATAATCCTATCATAGATGAAAATACAAGCACTCAAGAAGTTGCTCCAACAACCCAAACAAATATAGCTGAAGTTTCTAAAAATGAAATTACTACACCTAAAGTAGTCCAAAAAGAAGAAAAAACTCCAGTTGAAAACAACAAACAAACAAGCGTAAAAAAAGAAAAAACAACAAAATATAAAAATACCATGCAAGAATACATTGCAAAAGGCAAAACTAGCAGATATGAGCCAAGATTGAGTGATGATTTTGTTAAAGTTTATGTGCTAGATGGAAAAAGCTTAAGTGATTATAGAGTTGATATGCTAAAAGAAATGATTAATCCTATTAAAGTTAATTCCCAAGATTATAATTTAACTATTTTTATCGATATGCTATCAAATGATAATATGAAATTAAGCATATATAATAAAGATATTGTTTTTGCTAAAAATAAGAAAAAATATAATTATGTAGATGTTAAAATTTCTGATTTGAAATTTTTATTTGAAAGAAATGGATATAGCGAATACAGCAATGAAAATTTACTTGAAAAAATCAATCAAAATCTAGCAAGAGAAGATATAATCAAAAGAATTAAATTTCAAGGTTATGCAGACGATAGAGGTAGTACTTTTGCAAACTACATGATAGGATTAAATAGAGCAATGAATGTAGCTAAACATTTCTTTAGCTTTACTGAGGTTATAGAAATAGAATCTTTAGGAAAAGACACCTACCCTACTAAAGATAAATCTGATTCTCAAAGACAAAATAATCGTAAAGTAGAAATTAGTTTTTTATAACTAATTTCTAAAATTCAAAACTTCTTTAACAATTTTAAGCTAACATAACAATTTATTTTCATTCTCAAGGTAGCAATTATGTATGATAAATCACTAGAAAAAGAATATTATAAAATTTGCGAAGAACGCGGATATTTTGAAATCAACGGCAATGAAAAAATTCAAGAAAAAGGTAAAAACTTTTGTATTATGATGCCACCACCTAATGTAACAGGCGTTTTACACATAGGTCATGCTCTAACTTGTACTTTACAAGATATCACGACGCGTTATAAAAGAATGGATGGTTATAAGACTCTTTATCAACCAGGGCTTGATCATGCAGGCATTGCAACACAAAATGTTGTAGAAAAACAACTTTTAGCTCAAGGTATTAAAAAAGAAGAACTTGGTAGAGAAGAATTTATAAAAAAAGTATGGGAATGGAAAGAGCAAAGCGGTGGCACTATAGTTAAGCAAATGCGAATTTTGGGTATCACTCCTGCTTGGAGTCGCTTGCGCTTTACTATGGATGAGGGTTTGGTAAATGCAGTAAAAAAAGCCTTTGTAGATCTTTATGATAAAAAGCTTATTGTGCGTGGAAATTACATGGTAAATTGGTGTACTCATGATGGAGCATTAAGCGATATAGAAGTAGAACATAAAGAAAATAAAGGAAAATTATATTATTTAAAATATTTCTTAGAAAATTCTCAAGAATTCATCGTAGTAGCCACTACAAGACCAGAAACTTATTTTGGCGATAGTGCTGTGATGGTTAATCCAAACGATGAAAGATTTAAACACTTAATAGGCAAAAATGTCGTTTTGCCTTTAATAGATAGAAAAATTCCTATTATTGCTGATGAGCATGTAGATATGGAATTTGGCACAGGCTTTGTGAAAGTAACCCCAGCACATGACCATAATGACTATGAAGTAGGCTTAAGACATAAACTTGAATTTATTACTATCTTTGATGAAAAAGGTATTTTAAATGAACATTGCTTGCATTTTAAAGGCTTAGAAAGATTAAAAGCAAGAGATACTATTATAAAAGAATTACAAGAAAAAGGTTTTGTTGAAAAAATAGAAGACTATACTAATCAAGTAGGATATTGCTATCGTTGTAAAAATGTAGTAGAACCTTACATTTCTAAACAATGGTTTGTAAAAAATGAAATCGCAAAAGAAAGCATAGAAAAAGTTAATCTTGGTGGAAGCAAATTCTACCCTGCACATTGGATTAATAGCTTTAATGCTTGGATGAGAGATTTAAAAGATTGGTGTATTTCAAGACAACTTTGGTGGGGTCATCAAATTCCTGTGTATTATTGTGAATGTTCTCATGAATGGGCAAGCGAAGAAACTCCAAGTCAATGTCCAAAATGCCAAAGCGCTAATTTCAAACAAGACCCTGATGTTTTAGACACTTGGTTTTCTTCAGGTCTTTGGGCTATGAGTACTTTAGGTTGGGGTAATAAAGACTGGGGCAAAAACACACTTTGGCATGAAGATGATTTAAAAGATTTTTATCCAAATTCTTTATTAATCACCGGCTTTGATATTTTATTTTTCTGGGTTGCTAGAATGATGTTTCAAAGCACTAATGCCTTAGGTGAGCTTCCTTTTAAAGATATATATTTACATGCTTTGGTTAAAGATGAACAAGGTAGAAAAATGAGTAAGTCTTTAGGTAATGTCATTGATCCTGTGCAAAGTGTGGATGAATACAGTGCTGATATCTTGCGTTTTACTCTTGCTCTTTTAGCTATCCAAGGTAGAGATATAAAATTAAGCAATGACAAACTCATACAAGTTAGAAATTTTACCAACAAGCTTTATAATGCAAGCAAATTTTTACTTTTAAATGAAGAAAAATTTGAAGATTTAGATAAAAGCAAAATTCAAACTAACTTGGCAAAATACATACTGTCTCGTTTTGAAGTATGCGTAAAAGAAACAAGAGAAAATTTAGATAATTACCGCTTTAATGATGCTGCAAATACTTTGTATAGATTTTTCTGGGATGAATTTTGTGATTGGGGGATTGAGCTTAGTAAGGCTGAAAAATCAAGCATAAAAGAACTTGGAAGCATTTTTAAAGAAGCATTAAAACTTTTAAATCCTTTCATGCCATTTATTAGTGAGTATTTATACCATGAGTTAAGTAAAACTTCTATCCAAACTCATGAGTCTATAATGATTTCAAAATATCCTAAATTTAATTCTAGAAATGAAAAAATCGAAAAATTATTTAATATCATTATAGAAAGCATAGTGAGTTTACGCCGTGCAAAAACCCTAGTAGAGCTTGCAAATGCAAAAATTCAAAAAGCTTGTATAAAATTAAACGATGAGAGTTTAATAGCTGAGTTAAAAAATTACACTAATTTTATCTCAACACTTGCAAAATGTGAAAACATCGAGTTTATTAGTACAAATTTAGAAAAATCCATTAGAGATGTAAGTGAGAATTTAGAAGTATTTATACCAACTCAAGATCTTGATTTAAGCGGTGTTTTAAATAGACTTAATAGTCAAAAAATAAAACTTGAAAAAGAATTTAACAAGTTAGATGCTATGATGAAAAACGAAAAATTTATCTCTAATGCACCTGCTGCGGTTGTTGAGCAAAATAAAACTCAACTTGAAAGCATTAAAACTCAACTTGAAAAAATCAATGATGAAATTTCTAATTTAGAAGGCTAATAAGTGATAAAAATACAAAATCTTAAAAAATATTATGGCAAAGAATTAGTTATAAATGATGTTTCTTTAGAAGTTAAAGAAGGAGAAATTTATGCTCTTGTTGGACACAGCGGGGCAGGAAAATCAACTTTGCTAAGATGTATTAATGGTTTGGAAAATTATCAAAGCGGTAGCGTGCAAGTTTTTGGTAAAGAAATAGCTACCTTAAAAGAAAAAGAGTTAAGAGTATTTAGAAAAGATATAGGGATGATTTTTCAGCATTTTGCACTTATGAGCAGAAAAAATGTATTTGAAAATGTAGCTATGCCTTTAGAAATTCATAATTTTGACAAAAGCACAATTCAAAAAAGAGTTAATGAACTTTTAGATCTTGTGGGACTTTTAGCTAAAAGCAAAGCTTATCCAAATGAGCTAAGTGGTGGGCAAAAACAAAGAGTAGCCATAGCTAGAGCCCTTGCTTTAAATCCTAAAATTTTACTAAGCGATGAAGCTACTTCTGCACTTGATCCAAATACTACAAATAACATTTTAGAGCTTATTGCTAAAATCAATCAAGAATTTAACATCAGTGTAGTATTAGTAACTCATGAAATGGAAGCAGTAAAACAAATAGCACAAAAGGCCGTATTGCTAGAGCATGGACAAATCATAGGTCAAGGAAAAATCGAAGATTTATTCTTAAAGCCAAGTGAAAAAATGCGTGAATTCCTAGGGGAAAGTGATTTTTTACCACAAAATGGAGTTAATGTGCGCTTATATTTTTGTAAAGAAAAAGCAAACCAAAGCATAATCACTCACATGGCTAGAAGTTTAAATATTGATTTTAATATAGTTTGGGGTAAGATAGAAAAACTAAACAACAATGCTTTAGGAAATTTGGTAATCAATATAGAAGCTAAAGATCAAGAAAGAGTTTTAAATTATTTACAAGAAAATGGCGTTATTTGGGAGCTTGTGTAATGAATTTAGAGGCAATTTTAAGAAATTTTGAAAATATACTTTATCCGGCATTATTGGAAACTCTTTATATGAGTTTTACAGCCACTTTTTTAGCCTTTTTAATTGCACTTATCCCTGCAATTGTACTTACTGTTACTGATAAAGGCGGCTTATGGGAAAATAAAAGCATTTATAGTGTGCTTGATTTTATCATTAATATTTTAAGATCTTTTCCATTTTTAGTGCTCATTGTAGTTTTAAGTCCTTTTACAAAATATCTTATTGGCATTAGCATAGGTACAACCGCCACTATAGTACCACTTACCATAGGAATTGCACCTTATTTAGCTAAAATGATTGAAAGTGCATTTAAAGAAATTGATCCTGCTATCATTGAAGCAGCAAGATCTTATGGAGCTAGCAAAGCACAAATCATCTTTAAAGTTATGTTTAGTGAGGCTTTGCCAAGTATTATTAATGGTATTACTTTAATTTTAATTATTGTTATTGGATTTTCCGCTATGGCAGGAACTGTTGGTGGTGGTGGCTTGGGTGATGTGGCTATTCGCTATGGATATGAACGTTTTAGAACTGATATTATGATTCAAACTGTTGTGATTTTAATTATACTAGTGCAAATTATACAATTTATAGGAAATATTCTTTATAAAATCACCAAAAGATAAACAATGAAACATAAACTTGGTATTTTGCTAGCAGCAACTAAAAATTCAAGCTTTACCATAGGAACTCTACTCATTAACATCATGGATGTTATGGGTGAGAAGGTAGATGTATTTTATATTTTACATGATGGCTTTAGCTTGAATGATCAAAATATCATGCATAAAATTGTTAAAAACAAAACAATTAAATTTATTCCTTTTACTCAAGAAGATTTTTTAACTACTCTTGGTAAAAATCAAAATGATATTGATAATTTATTTTTCTTAAAAAGATGGACGCATATGGCTTTTGCAAGATTTGAAGCTTTTAAGTTTTTAGATGAATGCGAAAGTATTATTTATCTTGATTTTGATGTTTTACTTTTAAAAAGTATAGATGAACTTAGCAAATTAAGAGCTAGAAAATATCATTTTGGTGCAAGATTAGGTAAAACTTTGCTTCAAACAGCTCTGCCTTTGGAAAAAAATCATAACAATAAACGAGTATATCAAACAGGGATTTTAGTATTTAACGATCTTATACCAAATCCTTTACAGTGTTATCAATTTATCTATAACTATCTTTCACAAAATACTAAAAACTGGCAAGATCAAGGAATTTTTTCCTTAATGGTTTATGAAAATCACTTTAAAGTCAAAGATTTAAAAGACAAATACACAGGAAGTACTCATTATCTTACAAATCTTACACAAAATGCCTCTATAGTTCATGCTTGTGGAACTAATAGTCGTTTTTGGAATAGTAAATTTTGCAATCAAACATGGCCTAAATGGCAAGAATATTATGAAAAATGGCTAGAGCTTGGAGGAAGTAAATATACAGGATCTTTTTATAAAGATAATAAACAATCTATTCAACGTACAAGATATCATTTATCATACAAACTAGGTTATGCTTTTATAGAATGTACTAAAAATAAGAAAAAAATTCCTTTTTTACCTTTTACTCTACTAAAGATTTACTATAAACACACAAAACTTGCCAAGCAATATCAAAAAGATTTAAAAACAAAACCTTATCTTAAGCTTCCACCTTTATCAAGCTATGATGATTATAAAAGCGAGGGTATTAAAAATCAAAATACTTATTCTTATAAAATCGGACAAGCTCTCATTAAGGCTCAAAAAAATTGGCACAAAGGTGGTTATATAAAATTTATAAAAGAACTTAAACATTTTGCCAAAGAATATAAAAACAAGCAAAAATAAAACTTTTCTTATCTTATTAATATTTTTATAATATAATCAAGCATTTTAAACTATAAAAAGGAGTTAAAATGAAATTGTTAAAATTGCTCGCTGCAAGCACAATTTTAGGTGCAAGTTTATTTGCTAATGAAGTTATCACTGTAGGTGCAACACCTGTTCCTCATGCTGAAATTTTAGAACAAACTAAAGATTTGCTAAAAAAAGAAGGTTACACATTGGAAATTAAAGAATTTAATGACTATGTTTTGCCAAATCTTAGTACGGATAGTAAAGAACTTGATGCAAATTTTTTCCAACATCAGCCTTATTTAGATGAGTTTAATGCTAATAAAGGCACAAAATTAATTAGCGTTGCAAAAATTCACATCGAACCAATGGCAGTTTATTCTAAAAAATATAAAAACATCCAAGATCTTCCACAAAATGCTACCATAGCTGTACCAAATGATCCAACAAATGAAAGCAGAGCTTTGGATATTATCGCTAGCACAAAGCTCGTTAGTTTTGAAAATGCTGCATTAAAAACTCCACTTGATATTAAAGATAATCCAAAAAATATCAAATTTAAAGAGTTAAAAGCAGCACAACTTCCAAGAGCTTTAGATGATGTTGATTTTGCAGTGATTAATTCAAACTATGCTTTATCAGCAAATTTAAATCCTGTAAAAGATTCTATTTTAATAGAAAGCAAAGAAAGTCCTTATGCAAATATCTTAGTAACCACTCAAGATAATAAAGACAATCCTAAAATCAAGGCTTTAGTAAAGGCTTTACAAAGTCAAAAAGTAAAAGATTTTATCAATGAAAAATACCAAGGTGCAGTAGTCCCTGCATTTTAAAACAAACCTTGAGTTTTAAAACTCAAGGTTATTTATTTTTAATAAGCTCTGTGGTAATTTTAGCTATTTCTAATTCTTCTTCTGTTGGAATAATTAAAATTTTAATTCTAGAGTCTTTTTTACTAATCTCACCATTTCTAAGCTGTGCATTTTTATCTAAATCTATATCAAATCCTAAATGCGCTAGCCTTTGGCATACTTTTGCTCTAACAATATCATCATTTTCACCTATACCAGCTGTAAAAATCAATGCATCAACTCTAGGCAAAATCGCAAAATATGAGCCAATATATTTACTTAAACGATAACAAAACATATCAAGAGCAAGTCTTGCTTTTTCGTTATTTTGTTCAATTTGAGCTTCAATATCTCTAAAGTCATTAAACCCACAAATTCCATAAACCCCACTTTTTTTATTCATTATAGTGTCTAAATCAGATGGGTTTAAATTTAATTCTTTTGCTAAAAATGGTAATACAGCAGGATCAATATCTCCACATCTAGTTCCCATAATCAAACCTTCTAGCGGTGTAAAGCCCATAGAAGTATCTACACATTTTCCATTTTCTATAGCACAAACACTCGCACCATTTCCAAGATGAGCGCTAATTGCATTAAATTCATTAATATTTTTACCAAGTATATGTGCAGCTTGCTTGCTTACATAAGAATGTGATGTACCGTGAAAGCCGTATTTTCTAACTTGGTGTTTTTCATAAAACTCATAAGGTAAAGCATACATATAAGCATAATCAGGCATACTTTGATGAAAAGCTGTGTCAAAAACTGTCACATTAGGAACTTTTGGAGCAGCTTTTATCATAGTTTTAATACCTATTAAATGCGCAGGGTTATGTAAAGGTGCTATGTGAGCAACTCTATCAATTTCTTTTAAAATTTCATCATCTACCAAACAATGCTTGGTTAAATTTGGGCCTCCATGAACTATCCTATGTCCACATCCATCAAGCTCATTTAAATCATGTAAAATTCCACTTTGAGCAAATAGTTCATTTACTAATTCAATACCTTGTTCATGATCTTTAATCGCTAATTCTTTTTTATATTTTTGACCACTTTTTAGATCTTTTAACTCTATTTTAGAGCTTTGCTCGCCTATTTTTTCCACCAAACCAGATGCTAAAGCCTCATCTTTTTCAAAAAGCTTAAATTTAATTGAAGATGAACCTGAATTTAAAACCAATATTTTCATTTTTCTCCTTATTCTTGTGCTTGAATAGCACTTAAAATCACAGTATTAACAATATCTTCTACCAAACAACCTCTACTTAAATCATTAATCGGCTTTTTAAGACCTTGTAAAATCGGACCAATCGCTAAAGAATTTGCCGTTCTTTGAACTGCTTTATAGCAAATATTTGCCGCATTTAAATCAGGAAACACATATACATTTGCTCTTCCTGCTACTTTAGAATTTGGCATTTTACTTTTTGCTGTTAGCATATCATATGCTGCATCAAATTGTATAGGACCTTCTAGCTCAAGTTGAGGATATTTTTCTTTAGCTATTTTAGTAGCTTCTTTAATTGCATCCACGCTAGCCCCGCTTCCACTATCTCCACTAGAATACGAAAGCAAAGCCACTTTAGGTTCAAGCCCAAAAGCTTTAGCGCTATTTGCGCTCACATAAGCAATTTCAGCAAGTTGCTCAGGAGTTGGATTTGGCATAACAGCACAATCAGCAAAAACCAAAACCTTATCTTCTAAAGACATAAAAAACATACCAGAAACTAAACTCACATCAGGTTTTGTTTTGATAATTTGCAAGGCAGGACGAATAGTTTCAGCAGTAGTTGTACTCGCACCACTTACCATAGCATGCGCTTTTTGAGTATGTACAAGCAAGGTTGCAAAATATGTTTTATCTTGCACTAATTTTTTAGCTTCTTCTTTACTCATACCTTTACTTTTTCTAGCTTCATACAAAAGCTCTTCAAATTCTTCATTATATTGAGAATTTTTAGGATTTATAATACGTACACCATCGATGTTAATATTTAAACTATTAGCTTTAGCACAAATTTCATTGCTATCGCCTAGCAAAATCAAATCAACAATCTCATTTTGCATTAAAAACTCACTAGCTTTTAATACTCTTTCATCAAAACTTTCAGGCAAAACCACTACTTTTTTATCTGCTTTTGCTTTTTCAAAAAGCTCATAAGAAAATCTTGCCTGAGTTTTATAGGTATATTCTTGTAATAAATCTTGAGTAAAATCTTCATTTTCTTTTAACAAAACAAAGTCGCTAAGCTTTTGACTTAGTAAAAAATTTAACATAGTATGATTTTCATCTTGACTTTTTGCATATAGTGGAGCATTTAGCTCTTTAGCTAAAGCTATATTTAAACTCAAATCTCCCATCAAACTAAAATCATCTACTCCAACCACTATAACAAAATCATTTTTATTTTTTATTTTTTCAAAATCTTGAATTATTTTTTTAAAAAAATCATTTGAATTTTGAGCAAATTTGCTTTGATAATTATTTTTTTCAAAACTACTAAAAAAATCTAGCTTAAAATTGGTTTTTGAACATATTAAAGCAATTTTTTCTTTATTTTTTTCACAAAAAACAGGAAAGTAAAAGGCTATTTTACCTTGAACTTTTTCTAAAGACTGTGTTAAAAATTTCTCATCAACACAATTTAATAAAAACATGGATTTCATTTTTTCCTCTTTTTTAACAAAATAATTGTTTTTTTGTAATATAATAATTTTAAAATTCATCACAATAATATAAGGTTATAAAGCTATGAAATTTAAAAATGTTAATTTTTACTTGTTACCTTTTGTAATGTTTGGTTGTAGCGCCACAGTCGATCCACATATTAACATGAAACCTCCAACTTATGTAGAAGAATTGGCTCCAAAACAAAATCATAACACCCAAAGCAATCCTGGATCGCTATTTGGTAAAGGAGATAATCCTTTATTTTCTGATAAAAAAGCAATGAATGTAAATGATTTAGTAACCGTAGTCATTAGAGAAAATGCTACACAAAACTCGCAAGGCTCTAAAGCTACAAGTAAAAACAATAATGTTAATTTAGGCGGAGGACAAGTAACCACTGGTGCTGGACTTAGTAAAGCTAGAGATTTTATTAATGATTATACAAATATAGGCTATACTACAGCAAGTACTTCACAATATCAAGGCACAGGAAGCCAAACTAGAAGTGAAAATTTCCAAACCACCATTTCTGCTAGAGTGATTAAAGTTTTATCTAATGGAAATTATTTTATAGAAGGAAGTCGTGAGCTTTTAATTAATGGTGAAAAACAAATCATTCAGCTAAGTGGGGTTATAAGACCTTATGATATTTCTCAAGATAATATGATAGATAGTAAATACATAGCTGATGCAAAAATTCTTTATAAAACAGAAGGTGATATAGATAAATCTACACGCAAGCCTTGGGGGACAAAATTCATGGAAACCATTTGGCCTTTTTAAGCTAAATGGTTTTACATAAAACTTGGTGCATCATTAGAAAATAAAATCAAATCTCCATTTTGGGTTAATTTTGATAAAGTTTGCACAAGTTGAGATTTTTCTTTTAATACATAAAAATCTAATGTAATATGTTTTTGCAAAATCGTGCTATTAGCCTCTGAAGTAATAATTACAAAATCAAAACATTCATTGATTATCTTGCATAATTTTATATTTTCTTCTTCATTAACTTCAACTATACCAGGAGTTACCAAAACTTTTCTTCCTTGATAGCTTTTACAAAGCTCATAGCTTTGACTCATACCTTTAAAATTTCCATTAAAACCATCATCTATGATAAATTTAGGCTCTTTAGAAATCACTTGCAAACGATGTTCTACTGCTTTTAAATTTAATACACTTTTTATAATATTTTCTATTTTAATTCCTAAATAATGAGCAAGTAAAATACACACACTAATATTATAAGCATTAAAAGCGCCTAGTAAATTTGCATGAAAATCATAAATATTACCATCTAATCTTATTTTAAAATCTAAACCTTCTAAACTTGCCCTAACATCACTTAAACAATCATCATAAAATTCATTTTCATATAAGGTGCTTGAGTGTAAAAAGTATTTTTCCAAACGTTTGGATTTTAAAGCTTGCAACTTAGCACTGCGGATATTATCTTGAGTTTTAAAATACTCCAAATGCGCCAAGCCGATCTCACCAACTATACAAATTTGAGGATTTAAAAACTCTGTAATTTCTAAAATATCATTTTGCTCTCTTGCGCCAGCTTCTACGATATAAATTTCAGTATTATTTTCTAAATTTTCATTGATATCTTTTACTATACCCATGAAAGTATTAACACTTCTTGGAGTTTTATAGCACTTAAACTCATCTTTTAAAAGTTCGTATAAAAAATTTTTTATACTTGTTTTTCCAAAACTAGCAGTAATTAGAATAATTTTTAAATTTGGATTATCACAAATCTTTTTATTTGCCTTTTTTATAAATATATTTTGGTTTATTTTTTCTACTAAAAAGCTTAATAAAAATGCAACTACTAAAGCTTCTAAACCTATCCAAAAAAATGGCATAAATACTAAAGTAAAAAGCGACAAAAATAAAAAATAACGCTTAATCCTAGCAGTAAAAACCAGCTTTTTATCTAAATTTTTATATAAGTACCCACCATATAACAAAGATAAAGCAAAAACTATAAAATATAAATAAAAATTTCCACTATACAAAGAAAACACAAAAGCAAAATAAGGAATTATTAAAAAATATAAATGCCACAAAGGCTTAGCAAAATGTAAAATTATGCGTGAGAATTTATAAGAGTACCATTGCAAAGCTAAAATCAGGTAAAATCCAAGTAAAAAATTCAAACTTAAAAAAGCTATCATACTAATCATTTTTTAAAAATTCCTCATGTATTTTTTCATTTATAAAATCAGCATGTTTTAAAAAGAAAAAATGATCCCCATCTAATGCAAAAAAATTTCCTTTTTGTGCTAAAGAATGGATAATCGCTCCACTTTTTAAAGGCGTAGCTTTATCTTCATTACCCCAAAAAATCAAAATAGGGTTTTTAAGCTTTTGAAATTCATTTTCTAAATTTTCATTAACAACCTTCTTAAAGGTTTCATACATCACTTCACTCATACCTTGAGCGTCTTTGCTAATAAAAAATTTCCTCCAAAAATCCCCATAAGGAAGATTTTTTAAAATTTTAAACAAGGCTATTTTAAACCTCACTTTAAAGCTTTTTGGCAAAACCACACCTGCACTAGAAAGTAAAATCAAACCCTGAAAATTAGCATTTTGACACATAATAGTCGCAACTTTTCCACCAAAAGAATGCCCCATTAAATAATCTGTTTTTTGCTCAATTGTAGTTAAAAAGTCTTCTACAACCTTGGCATAAGCATAAGAATCCATAGGTGCATCTATGCTTGAATTTCCAAAACCAGGTAAATCTAAATAAATTTGTTTAAAATCACTCAAAGGCTTTTCAAAAGCTTGTTTCATAAGCTCTTTATTAGCACCCCAACCGTGTAAAATAAGAATTGTTTTTTCACATTTTGGATTGATGATTTCATAACTTAAATTATAAAAATATCCATTAGAATATACTCTAGTTTTTGCCATTTCTAGCCTTTTTTATCTTTATAAATCTTTTCTAAAAGCATTACAGCTTCATTTAAACGCTCATATTCTTCAAAACTTAAAAGCACGGCTTCAAATTTATTATTTTTTACTATCACCACTCTACCATTTTCGCTCTTTTTTGTTTTTTCAAGCATAGTACTGAAATTTCTTACTACTTCAGTTGCAGTATAAATTTCATCTTTGCTAAAAGTAGCCATGATTATAATTTACCTTTTTGTCCATTAATACTGTGAATAAAAGCATAATCAATCTTAATTTGCTTTTCTAGCTCTATATTTTTTGCTAAATTATCAACTGTGTTAGTAAAATCTTCAAATAAATAATTTGCCAATGATCCTGGATTTGGATTGATCTCATTTAAATAAACCTCATCACCTATCACAAAAAAATCACAGCGAATCAAAGCTCCTTTAAATAAAGGATTGTAAATTCTTGTAAAATTATCCCTTAGTTTTTGCTTTAATTCTTCACTAATATCCGCTTCACTGACTTTAGAACTTTCTGAAAAACCTAAATATTTTTGTTCAAAATCTAAAATTTCATTTTTTCTAGGCTCTTCAATGATAGAAAATTCCATTTTTTCACCCATCATACAACCTGCTAAGTTATATTCTTTAATATTGCTTACAAATTTTTCAACCACAACATCCTCATCAAATTCAAAAGCAACATCTTTAGCATATTTAAGCTCACTTTCATCTTTAACTATACTTATACCTATGCTACTACCTAATCTTGCAGGCTTTAAAATACAAGGAAAGTCTAAAGAAACATTTTGCTCTTTATGCAAATTTAAAACCTTATAATCAAGTGTTTTTACCCCTACACTTTGTGCATAAAGTTTAGTTAAAACCTTATTAAAAGATAAAACACTAGCTTCTATGCGCGGTCCTATGTATTTTATACCATAAAAATCAAGCAAAGCAGCTATTTTGCCATCTTCGCCATCTTTTCCATGTACGATATTTACCGCTACATCAATGTCAAGTTTTTTCTCGCCTAACATAGTTTTTATAAAAAACCCACCCTGCTTTAACACCAAGGCTTTTTCTTTTTTATAAGCACCACTACTAAAAGTTTTTGCATTCATTTTTTCTTCATCTATAAGAAAAAATTCTTTATTTTTATCACAAAATATAAATTTTTTTTGCGCTTTAAGTACTTTTTTTAATACCACAGCACTCACAATGCTAATTTCATGCTCATAAGAATTTGCACCAAAAATTACACCATATATCATTATATTTTTCCTTTTATTATGCTAATTTTTTCAAAGCCTCTTTAATAAGCTCACTAGTATTTTTACTCTCACAAGTTCTTAAAACCTTTAAAATATTTTCTTGTTTAAAACCAAGTGAAAGTAAAGCTGCCAAAGCTTGCGCTTGGTCTTGATTAGAATTTTCTATATTGATTTTTGCATCACTTAACTCAGCTATAATTCTTTTTGCGCTCTTTGGACCAATACCAGGAACCTTTTTAAATACACTCTCATCACCACTTTGCAAAGCTGCATAAAAAGTATTAGTATCTAAGCTTGAGCAAAGCGCCATAGCAGTAGTTGCTCCTATACCACTAATTTTAATTAATAATTCAAACATTCTTTGCTCATTAATATCTAAAAATCCATATAATTTATGAGAGTCTTCTTTGATAATTTGCGTGATTAAAAACTCAACCTTTTGATCTTTTTCAAAATTACTTGAGCAAAAAAGCGACACATAAACACCATAACTTACCCCACTTGAAGTTTTTAAAACAACAAAAGTAGGTTCTTTTTTACTCACTATTCCTTCAATTGCCACTATCATTTAGCTTATTCCTTGTAATTACTAATAGAGCGAATTTCATAAACACTCATCCCGTTTTCAGTATCTATTTTTTCAAGCTCAAAACATTGAATTTTTTCTTCACTATGAGGATGATAGCTTAATTCTTTCCTAGGATTTAATAAAACAAATTTAACCTCGTTTAAATCCATCCATTTTCCACTTTTATTAATAATTTTTGATTTTAAAAGTTCATCTTGAATTTTTTTAAGCTTTTCTATATTTGCTTTTTCTTCTTCTTTTAAGGTTTCTATTTTATTAGCTAAAATATTTAAATTTTCAATCTTTTGATTAAAATCTTTAATAGTAATCTTATAAGCTTGCGGTACAGCTCTTTTTGCACTCATTAATTCTTTTGCCTTTTGCTGTAAAATTCTCACAGAATCTTTACTCACATGGATAGTATGCTTGGTTTCTTCAATTTCTTTGACTAAATTTTCTTGTTCTTTTTTTAACTCTTCAATATGCAAAAGTATCTCTTCTCCACTTTTTTCTTTATCAAAAGCTTTGAGATCTTGAATTGCAAGTTTATTGCCACTTCCTTGAACTTTTTCAACATGAATCAAGCTTTTAGCAATACACAAACAATTACCACCAAGCTCTTGTATGTAAATTTCATCCGCAATAAGCTCTCCACCCACAGCCTTTTTAATATTTACTTTTTTAGCCTTGATAGAACCATTTTCTAAAGTTTCAGCAAAAACTTCCTCGGCCTCACAATATCCTCTTAAGATATTAACCTCAACCTTTTGCCCTATAATAGTGCTTTTATGATGCATATTACCTTTAAGAATTACTTTTTTACCTCTTAAAACAGAATCTTGAGCCATATTACCAGTAACTTCTAATTCTTGAGCTTCAACAGTAATCCTAGGACCTATTGCATCTTCTAAACTATTTGTATTTTTAATCACAATGATAACTTGTTTATCAAAACCCGCCCAAATAGAACCCGTACTTTTAAAATCAACCTTATTAAATTCTAAATAATTTTCTATCTCATAAATAGATTTTTTTTGGATAATAAAGCCATCTTTTTTGGCAATATATTTTATACTTTCATCATCTTCTTTAACTTCAAAATTATCCGAACAAATAACTTTTTCTTTGTTTGTTTTTGGTGGGAGAGCTTTTAAAATTTTAAATCTTAAATCCTTGCCATCACTACCCTCTTTTGGTTTAATCCTCTCAATAGCCACCTCATCTTTTCCTATAGGTGCTACATAGTTTCTATTCATCACATCATTGTGCTTTTTTAGATTTTCTAGGTAGTGATATTGAATTTCTTCATTTGTAGGCTCTTGTGGATTAACTCCCTTACATACTTCAAATTCAACTTCAAAATCAAATTTTTGCTTTTCTTTAACTTTGGTATTAAAATCAATAATTTGCTTTTTAAAATCAAAAATTCTAAATCCAAGCAAATATTTCTCTTTTATCATCGCTTTGTAAATAGCTTCTAAAAGTTCTAGCGCCAATTTATCATGAAAAGCAATAATTTCACTGGCTTTAACACTAGCTTTTAATAAAGTACAAATTTCATTAGTGTATAAACTGATCTCAAAAGCTGGTGAGTGTGCAAATTTTTTAAAATAAATTTCTATTTTATACTCTTGCTCTATACTTAAATCATGAATTAAAAATTTTTCATCTTCTTCAAAAATTTTTAATTCTTTTTCATTAACTTTTATCCATTCTTGATTATCATAAGTATAAGAAGTACTAAAACTTAATAATCTAAAATCAAGTTCATCAACTTCGCATTTATTTTCAGAAGCAAATATCAAAAGCTCTTTATAAGGGTCTTTAGTATATAAAATTTTCTTCTCTTCCATAGCTTAAGCTTCCTTATTGTGTATAAAATTTTGATTTTAGCAAAAATAAAATCAAAATTTAGTTAAAATTATTGCTACTAAAAAATTTTATAATACTCAAACTAATATTTAAAGAATGAAAATTAATGAGAAAAAATATTATTTTTAAAAATTTTATCATCAATGCCTTAGGAATTTTATTTTCTAGGATTATGGGTGTTTTAAGAGATATTGTTTTAGCCTTGTACTTAGGGGCTGGAATTTATAGTGATATTTTCTTTGTAGCTTTAAAAATGCCTGCTTTTTTTAGAAGAATTTTCGCTGAAGGAGCCTTTGGACAAGCCTTTTTACCAAGTTTTTTAAAAGCAAGTAAAAAAGGTGCTTTTTGTATAAATGTCTTATTACAATTTAGTATTATTGTTTTTTTAACCTGTGTTTTAGTGAGTTTTTTTGCTGAATTTTTTACAAAGATTTTTGCCTTTGGTTTTAACAAAGAAACGATCATTCTAGCCGCACCTTTAGTTTCTATTAATTTTTGGTATTTGTTTTTTATCTTTTTAGTAACTTTTTTAGGTTCTTTATTAAACTATAAACAAAATTTTTTCATCACTTCTTTTTCTGCTTCATTTTTTAATCTTTTTGTTGTGATTGCCGGATTTTTTGTCACTCAAGATGAACCTTTAGAGGCTTTGTATTATTTTTCATATGCGACTGTTTTAAGTGGTCTAGCTCAACTTATATGGCATATTTTTGCTTTAAAAAACACTAGAATTTTAAAAAGTATGTATTTAAGCATAAAACTTAAAAAAACAAAGACTAATTTAGATAAGTTCCACTCTACATTTACTCATGGACTTTTAGGCTCTTCGGCAAATCAAATTAGTTCATTATTAGATACTACTATAGCTAGTTTTTTAATGGCTGGAAGCATTTCGTATTTGTATTATTCTAATAGGGTTTTTCAGCTTCCTTTAGCTCTTTTTGCAATCGCTCTAAGTCAAGTAAGCTTCCCAAAAATACTAAGACATTTAAAAGCAAATGAAGAACAAAAAGCCTTGGCTTTTATGCAAAAAGCTTTTGAATATTTAAGCGTGCTTTTGATTTTAGCTAGTATAGTTGGGATTATTTTAGCTAAAGAGATTGTGGAGTTTTTGTTTCAAAGAGGAAACTTTAATCAAGAAGATACAAAAGTCACTGCATTTTTATTACAAGCTTATCTTTTGGGGCTTTTGCCTTTTGGCTTGCAAAAACTTTTTTCTTTATGGCTTTATGCCAAATTTAAACAAAAAATAGCCGCTATAATAGCCTTTAAAACACTTTTTATATCAGCATTTTTTAGTATAGTGATTATTTTACTTATTAAAGAAGAAGCTTACAAGAGCTTAGGTATTGCACTAGCCTCATCTATTAGTGCTTTTTATTTATTATATGCTAATATAAAAGAATTTGGCTTTAAAAATCTTTGGGGTATTTTTAGGGTTAAATTTTGGCTTATTAGTATAGTATTTTTAAGTTTATTTGCTCTAGGCTTATTTGAAATTAAAGATATTTTAATACAATTTTTAATTGAAATTTATCATTTTTTTAAAGGTTTGTTTTAATGGTTTTTTTTGATAGTGTTTTAAAGAAAAAATGCGAATTTATCCCACATGAGGCAAAAAAAGCAAATATTTATTTATGCGGGCCTACTGTATATGATGATGCGCATTTAGGACATGCAAGAAGTAGTGTGTGTTTTGATTTTTTAAGAAGAGTTTTACTAGCAAATGATTATGAAGTAGTTTTTGCTAGAAATTACACTGATATTGATGATAAAATCTTAAAAAAAATGCAAGAAAGTGGTAAAAGCTTAGAAGAAATTACAAATTTTTATATTAAAAGATATGAAGAAGATATGCAAGCGCTTAATATCTTAGAACCTGATTTTAAACCAAAGGCTACAACTTATATTGAGCAAATGATTACATATATAGAAAAACTTTTAGAATTAAACCTAGCTTATAAACTTGAAGATGGGATTTATTTTGATACCAGCAAAGATGATAAATACTTTTATATCTCTAAAAGAAATTTAGAAGATAATCAATCACGCCTTGAAGAAAGCGTGGCTAAAAAAAACGATAGCGATTTTGTTTTATGGAAATTTGATGAAAAATTTTATCCTGCAAGTTTTGGCAAAGGAAGACCAGGTTGGCACACAGAATGTGTTGTGATGATAGAAAGTATTTTTAAAGATAAACTTGACATTCACGCAGGGGGCATAGACTTACTTTTTCCTCATCATGAAAATGAAGCTTGCCAGTGTCGTTGTAAAAACAATCATGAATTAGCTAATTTTTGGCTACACAATGGCTTTGTACAAATTAATGGTGAAAAAATGAGCAAAAGCTTGGGAAATAGCTTTTTTCTAAAAGATTCTTTAAAACTTTTTAGTGGAGAGGTTTTGAGATTTTATCTTTTAAGTGTGCATTATAGAGCGCATTTTAACTATGCTTTAGAAGACTTACAAGCTGCTAAAAAAAGACTTGATAAATTTTACCGCTTAAAAAAACGCTTAAACATAAATGCTTTTATAGATGAAAAAACTACCATAGAAAGTGAAGTAGCTAAAAATATCTTAGAAGTTTTAAATGATGATTTAAATGCCTCTAAAGCCTTAGCTTTACTTGATGAGTTTATCAATGAAAGTAATATTTACTTAGATCAAAACCCAAAAGATAAAACTTATAAAATACAATTAGAAAAAACCTTAAAAGAACTTGCTTTTATTTTTGGTATAGGTTTTATAGATACTATAAAATATTTTCAATTTGGTATTAGTGAAGAAAAATGTCAAGAAATAGAAGAAAAAATTGCTCTACGCAACAAAGCAAAACAAGAAAAAAACTATGCCTTAGCAGATCAAATTCGTGATGATTTAGCTAAAGAGAATATTCTTTTAATGGATACACCAAATGGTGTAATATGGGAGAAAAATGGATAAAAATTACAAAGAAATGAAGCTTAAAGAGGTTTTTACTCGCTTTAAGCCTTATTATAAAGATTATTGGTTTTATTTTGTTTTAGCTATTATTGGTATGCTTTTAACTAGTGGTGGAACAGCTGCTAGTGCATACATCATAGAGCCTATTTTAAATAAAATTTTTATAGAAAAAAATGCTCAATTGCTTTATTATATGCCTTTATTGGTAATTTTAATTTATGCTTTAAAAAATCTTGGTGCTTATATACAAGTTTATTATATATCTTATGTTGGAACAGATATTTTAAGAAGATTAAGAGAATTAGTTCTTGGTAATCTTTTGCGCTTAGATATGAGCTTTTTTCATAAATACAGAAGTGGAGAATTAATCAGTCGGTGTACTTCTGATATTGGAGCTTTGCAAAATATAGTTTCTACTATCATACCTGAAATTTTAAGAGAAAGTTTAACCGCGATTGGACTTTTAAGCGTGGTAATTTATCAAAGCCCTGAGCTTGCTTTTTTTGCTTTAGTAATTTTACCTTTAGCAATCTATCCCCTTGCTATTTTTGCAAAAAAAATCAAAAAAATAGGACGCAATACCCAAGAAAAAAATTCTGATCTTACTTCAAGATTAAGCGAAATCTTTTCTAATATAGAACTTATTAAAGCTTCTAATGCAGGTGAAAATGAAATGCAAAAATTCAGCCAAACCAATAGCGAAGTTTGCAAACTTTCCTTAAAAGGCACTAGAATCGAAGCTTTAAGTAGCCCTTTAATGGAATCTATGGGTTCAATTGGCTTTGCAGTGGTGATTATAGTAGGCGGTAAAGAAGTAATTGATGGAAATTTAAGCATAGGTTCTTTTTTTAGTTTTACTACAGCTTTATTTATGGCTTATACTCCTATTAAAAGACTTTCTTCACTTTATACAAGATTACAAAATGCAGTAGCAGCAAGTGAGAGAACTTTCTATCTAACTGATTTAGAACCGCAAATTAAAGGTGGTGAAGAAAAACTTACAGAAAATATCCAAAATATCCATTTTAAAAATGTCTCTTTAAGCTATCAAAAAGATAAAATGGTATTAAAAGATGTAAATTTTTCTTTTAACAAAGGAGAAATTCTAGCCTTAGTTGGATCAAGCGGTGGAGGAAAATCTTCTATTATCAATCTTTTGATGTATTTTTTTGAAAAAGATAGCGGTGAAATTTTAATCAATCAAAAAGATATTAGCTCTTTTGATATTGTTAGTTTAAGAGAAAATATCTCTTTGGTAACTCAAAATATTTATATATTTAATGACACTATAGCTCAAAATATAGCTTATGCTAAAGAATACAATGAAGCACGTGTAGTAGAGGTTTTAAAACAAGCTAATGCTTATGATTTTGTTCAAGAACTTGGTGGTATACATACTGAATTAAAAGAACATGGAAAAAATCTCTCCGGCGGACAAAAACAACGCATTGCTATAGCAAGGGCTTTATATAAAAATCCTCAAATTTTAATTTTTGATGAAGCAACTTCAGCGCTTGACAATGAAAGCGAAAAAGCCATAGTAAGAACTATAGAAAGCTTAAAAAAAGATCGCTTAATACTCATCATCGCTCATAGACTTAGCACCATAGAAAATGCTGATAAAATTGCTGTGCTTGATAAAGGAAAAATAGCTTCTATAGGAAATGATGCTTATTTAATGCAACATTGTGAAATTTATCAAAAATTAAAACAAAAAGCACAAAAAACTGATAAAGTCAAAGAAAATGAAAACTAAAAATTATCATTTTTTTAGTACAATATGCTATTTTGCAAATAAAGGAAAAATATGACTTATGAAAGCTTAAAACCTTTAATATATAAATTAGATCCAGAAAATGCTCATGCTCTGGCTGAATTTAGTATGCGGACGCTAGATTGTATATTTCCTGGAGGGCTTAGTTTTTTTGCAAAAGATTGTGTAATAAATGATGAAATTTTAAATCAAGAAATTTTTAATTTAAATTTTTATAATCCTGTGGGTTTAGCAGGTGGTTTTGATAAAAATGCAACCATGATAAGACCGCTAAGTGCTTTAGGTTTTGGTTTTTTAGAGTATGGAACTTTTACTCCAAAACCTCAAAATGGTAATGAAAAACCTAGACTTTTTAGACTTGTTGAACAAGAAAGTATTCAAAATGCTATGGGTTTTAATAATAAAGGTAAAGACGCTATTGCAAAAGAAGTAAAAAAAGTCTATCCTTTTAGCATACCTTTAGTGGCAAATATAGGTAAAAACAAAATCACTCCAAATGAAGAAGCTATTAATGATTATATTATTTTATTAAAAGAATTTAAAGATTTATGTGATTTATTTGTAATTAATATATCCTCTCCAAATACCAAGAATTTAAGAGATTTACAAAGCGAGGAATTTGTAAGTACTTTATTTAACCAAGCAAAAGAAATCACAAATAAACCTGTGATTTTAAAAATTGCTCCAGATATGAATATAGACAGCGCAATTTCACTTTGTAAAAGCGCTATTAGTGCAAAAGCTGATGGTATTATCATGGCAAATACTAGTATAGATTATTCTTTGATTGATAATGCAAGAACTTTTGGCGGGATTAGTGGTAGATTAATCACCCAAAAAAGTGCGACATTTTTTAAAGAAGTAGCTAAAGAAATTTATCAAAATACTATTTTAATAGCAAGTGGTGGTATAGATAGTGCTGAACTTGCTTATGAGCGCATTAAAAATGGTGCTAGTTTGGTTCAAATTTATACAGCTATGATTTTTAAAGGACCAAGTATTGTTAAAAACATCAACCAAGGTTTAATCGAGCTTTTAAAACAAGATGGGTTTAATCATATTAGTCAAGCTATAGGAGTTAATTTTAAATGATTAATTATAAAAAAATCACCCTTGAAAATGAACTTGAAGTCTATACTTTACCTGTTAATAAAAAAAGCGGAGTTATAAGTGTAGATATTTTTTATAAAGTTGGCTCAAGAAATGAAAAAATGGGAAAAAGCGGCATAGCCCATATGCTTGAACATTTAAATTTTAAAAGTACAAAAAATTTAAAAGCAGGTGAATTTGATGAGATAGTCAAGGGTTTTGGCGGAGTGGATAATGCAAGTACGGGCTTTGACTATACGCATTATTTTATAAAATGCTCTAGTGAAAATTTAGATAAATCTTTATGGCTTTTTGCTGAATTAATGCGTAATTTAAATTTAAAAGATGATGAGTTTCAACCTGAAAGAAATGTAGTTTTAGAAGAAAGGCGTTGGAGAACTGATAATAATCCTTTGGGATATTTGTATTTTAGATTATACAATCATGCCTTTTTACATCATCCATATCACTGGACCCCGATAGGCTTTTTTAAAGATATACAAAATTGGAAAATAGAAGATATACAAGATTTTCATCAAACTTTTTATCAACCTAAAAATGCTATTTTGCTTGTGAGTGGTGATATTGATGAAGATGAAGTATTTACTTTAGCTAAAAAGCATTTTCAAGATATAAAAAATACCAAAGAAATCCCTATAGTTCATGAAAAAGAACCTGAGCAAGATGGTGCTAAACGTGTGATCTTGCATAAAGAAAGCGATACACAATTATTAGCACTTGCATATAAAATTCCTGCATTTAATCATGAAGATATGCCAAAACTTTGTGCATTAAGCGAACTTTTGGGAAATGGAAAAAGTTCTTTAATAAGCGAAATTTTAATTAATAAATTAGAACTTATCAATGAATTTTATGCTTATGCAAGCGAAAATATAGATGAGAATTTATTTATATTTATTTGTGTTTGCAATGAAGGTATAAAAGCAGAAGATGTTGAAAAAGAGCTTTTAAAAATTCTTGAAGATGTTAAAAATGCTAAATTTGATGATACTATCATGGAAAAAATCAAAAATACTGTAAAAAGTGATTTTATTTTTTCACTAAGCAATGCAAGTAGCGTTGCAAATATTTATGGATCTTATCTTGCTAAAGGCGATTTAAAACCTTTACTTGATTATGAAAAAAATATAGAAGATCTAAGCAAAGATGACTTAATTCATTGTGCTAGAAAATATTTCAATGAAAACAAATCTACTACAATAATCTTAAAAAGGGGTGAAAATGGACAATAAAATCATTATAGGAGCAATGACAGCTTTAATAACTCCATTTAAAAATGGAAAATTAGATGAACAAACTTACCACAAACTCATCAAAAGACAAATAGCAAATGGGATTGATGCAGTAGTGCCTGTTGGAACAACCGGAGAAAGTGCCACTTTAACCCATGAAGAACATAGAATTTGTATAGAAATAGCATTAGATGCTTGCAAGGGAAGTTCTTGTAAGGTTTTAGCAGGAGCAGGAAGCAATGCTACACATGAAGCTGTAAGTTTGGCTAAATTTGCACAAGAGCATGGAGCTGATGGTATTTTAAGCGTTACTCCATACTATAACAAACCCACACAAGAAGGTTTGTATTTACATTATAAAGAAATAGCAAAAAGTATAGATATACCTGTACTTTTATACAACGTGCCAGGAAGAACAGGTTGTGAGCTTCAAACAGAAACCATTATAAGATTATTTAGAGATTGTGAAAATATTTATGGGGTAAAAGAAGCTAGCGGGAGCATTGATAAATGCGTTGATTTGCTAGCACATGAGCCTAGAATGATGCTTTTAAGCGGAGAAGATGCGATTAATTATCCTATACTTTCAAATGGTGGTAAAGGTGTGATTTCAGTTACTTCAAATTTACTTCCTGATATGATTTCAAAATTAACTCATCTAGCTTTAAAAGAAAAATATATTGAAGCTAAAAAAATTAATGATGAGTTGTATAATATCAATAAAATTTTATTTTGCGAAAGCAATCCTATACCTATTAAAGCAGCAATGTATATAGCAGGTTTAACTCCTACTTTAGAATATCGTTTGCCACTTTGTAAACCTAGTGATTGCAATTTAGCAAAAATAGAAGCGATTATGAAAAACTATAATATCAAAGGATTTTAATGGATACTTTTTTTCAAAATAAAACTTTAGTAATTAGCGGTGGAACAAGAGGGATTGGTAAAGCTATTGTATATGAGTTTGCAAAAGCAGGAGCCAATGTAGCTTTTACTTATAATTCTAATGCAGATTTAGCTCAAGAAATTGTAAAAGATTTAGAAAATAACTATAAAATCAAAGCAAAGGCTTATGAGTTTAACATACTTGAACCAGAAACTTATAAAGAATTATTTGAAAAAATCGATCAAGATTTTGACAGAATAGATTTTTTCATCTCTAATGCTATTATCTCAGGTCGTGCTGTTGTAGGTGGATATACTAAATTTATGAAATTAAAGCCAAAAGGTATTAATAATATATTCACAGCAACTGTAAATGCTTTTGTTGTTGGAGCACAAGAAGCAGCAAAAAGAATGGAAAAAGTCGGCGGGGGTAGTATATTATCTATTTCTTCAACAGGAAATTTAGTACATATTGAAAACTATGCAGGACACGGTACAGCTAAAGCAGCAGTAGAAGCTATGGCAAGATATGCTGCAACTGAACTTGGTTCTAAAAACATCCGTGTAAATGTAGTAAGTGGTGGACCAATTGACACTGACGCGCTTAAAGCATTCACAAATTATGAAGAAGTTAAAAATGCAACTATTAATCTTAGTCCATTAAACCGTATTGGACAACCTCAAGATTTAGCAGGAGCATGTTTATTTTTATGTTCTGATAAAGCAAATTGGATCACAGGGCATACCTTAATCGTAGATGGTGGTACTACTTTTAAATGATTCATTACCCCATTTTGGGGTATTTTCTTTAAACACAAGGATTAATAAACAATGAATTTACCTAATATCTTAGCATTTATAAGGATATTATTAGCTCCACTTTTGTTTTTTTTGCTTATTAATGATTTTGAAAATATTCATCCTAGTTGGGTAAATTATTTTGCTTGTGTTGTTTTTGGTATAGCTGCCTTGACTGATTTTTTTGATGGTTATATTGCAAGAACTTGGAATCAAACTACAAAACTTGGAGCTATTATAGATCCACTAGCAGATAAAATGCTTGTTTTGGCTGCTTTTTTAGGATTATTACTCACCCAAAAAGCCGATCCTTGGATGATTTATATTATTTTAGTAAGAGAATTTTTTATAACCGGTTTTCGAGTGGTTATGGTGAGTGAAAAATTTGACATAAGTGCTTCTTTTGCAGGAAAAATAAAAACAACCTTTCAAATGATAGCTATTATATTTTTAATCATGCAATGGCCTTTTGCTAATACATTGTTGTTTATTGCCTTAGTACTTACACTTTATTCGGCTTTTGAATACATACTAGCTTATACAAAACATTTAAAAAAGGTATAATTTGAAATCATATTTATTTTTATTTATCATCTTAGCTATTGGCTTTAAATTTTATTCTTTTAGCTTTTTAATAACGCTTTTGGTTATATCTTTTTTAATTTTTTTTCACGAGTTAGGACATTTTCTAGCCGCAAAACATATGAGGGTTGATGTAGAGATTTTTAGCATAGGCTTTGGAAGAGCTGTTTTTAAAAAAACTTACAAAAACACAGAATATCGCTTATCTGCTCTACCTTTTGGTGGTTATGTTAAACTCAAAGGACAAGATGATTTAAATCCTAGCGAAAAAAATTACGAACCAAATAGCTATAACACTTTAAGTCCTTTAGCTAGAATTTACATACTTTTCGCAGGACCATTTTTTAATTTCTTTTTAGCATTTTTACTTTATATAGCCATAGGTTTTTTAGGAGTTCAAAAACTTGCGCCTGTTATTGGCAATATAGCACCAAACTCAGCTGCACAAAAAGTAAATTTACAAATTGGAGATAAAATCCTAGCTATAGATGGAGTTAAAATTCAAAGCTTTGAAGAAATCGGTAAACTTGTGCATATAAAACCAACCTTACTTAGTATAGAACGCGATGGTAAACTCATCAACATCACCCTAACCCCACAAATTGATCAAGGTTATAATGAGTTTTATCAAAAAGTTCAAAAACCACTAATTGGCATAGCACCTAAGGGTGAGTTTGTTACTATTTATCATCCAGGATTTAGTAGTTTAAAATATGCTTATGAAGAAAGCATAGAGGCTTCTTTGCTCATTTTTAAAGGTCTTGCTAAAATCATCAGCGGGGAATTAGACGCTAAGAATATGGGTGGAATCATCACTATGGTGGATATAACTTCCAAAGCAGCAAATACTAGCATAGTGGTTTTATTTTTAATCACCGCTTTAATTTCTATCAACCTTGGAGTATTAAATTTACTTCCCATTCCAGCGCTAGATGGAGGGCATATACTTTTTAACCTTTATGAGTTAGTCTTTAAAAAAGAAGTGCCAAAGGTATGTTTTGAATATCTTAGTTATTTTGGCATGGCTTTACTTTTAAGTTTAATGGTGTTTGTAACTTATAATGATATTACTCGTTTTATGAGTAATTAATAAGTCCTAGTAGCAAAATCATAGCGATTAAATTCACCTATATTGTTTTTACGGTAAAAACTATTATAAAATTGCTTACTTAAACTTTGCTCATAATTTAGTCTAAATCTTACCCACATTGCTGTTTGATCTTTGGCGCTAGTTTTTTCATCTTGATAATTAAGTGATAAATCTAAAATAGAAATTGGAGAATAAGTAATGTTATATTGATTTTGTAATTCTTTTATATTAGAATTTACATTTAAAACATTCAAATAAGGCAAATCAAACATCAAACCAAGCTCTGTGCTATCTTCACTATCATTTTCTTTTATATTATAGTGATTAGCATATGCTTTAAAATAATGACTAAATTGAAATTCAGCACCAAAACTATTTTTTTCATAAGCTTCTTTATACTGATCATTAAAATAATTAAAACCTAAATTAAACTCATCAAATTCATAACGATTAATAAGTCCTAAAGAATAAGCTTGTTCTAATTGCCCTATTCTTGCTTGTTTTTCTAAAAGTAAAGTAGCATTTTCATAATCTAGTATTGAATTAATATTTTTTATATTTACATTTAAAGCATCATAGTCTAAATTAGCCTCTGTCTTATCTTTAGAGCTTAAATTTAAAACTTGACCTAAAGAATTACTAGCAAAAGAACTAAGATCTGTACTTTGAGTTTGGTACTCTTGTGGTTTTTGAAAAAATACTTGCTTAGAAACAGTGTTTGACTTTTGATATTTGCTAATATTAGCCTCACCCTCACCTAAGCTTTCTTCTAAATTTAAAGCAAATGCATTTATGCATATACAGCTTAAAAAAATGTATTTTTTCACTCAACCTCTAATGTATTATTCTAAAGATGCAAAATTTCACATTTATTATGAAATATTGCTAACTCTATATTTATAATAGCATTATATTTTTACAATATAGCTAATAGCATTTCAGACAAAAAACTACTTATTATAAAATTTTTCCCTTTTTTAACATTCTGATTAAAAATCTTGCAGGATGAGTAGCATGTAAAAAATCTTTTTCTATTTTTGGCTCATCAAAGATTAATGCACTAAGTATTCTAGCTCCAATAATAGCACTAGCAAAAGCCCTAGATCCATGAGCGATAGAAAAATACAAAGGAATAAAATCATTTGGCGCTACTTGACTTTTATTTTTATGCCATAAAAGCGCCTTATAATTTTGCATATAAAAATTTTCATCATAGGCTTGACCTATTATGGCAAATCTATCACTAGAATATGATCTAAATCCTACTTTTCCACCCATAATTTCTAAATTTTCAACATGCAAAAAATCTTTTATATTCTCAATATTTTGCAAATCATCTTTTTTAGAAAGCGTTGTATCTTGATTAAATCTATCATAACTTGCACCAATAAGTTGCAAATTTAATTCTTCATTGATAGGACAAATATAGCCTTTTGAAGATAAAGCATGAGAATTTTTTAAAAATGGTTTTAAATGAGTGCATTGCCCTCTAACACTGCTTAATTTCATATGTTTATACTCTAAAAAATTCTTAACATCAGCACCTTGAGCATAAATTAACACATCATAATCTTTTAATGTTTTTTGATTATTAAATTGCAAAGAAAACTTTTCATTTTCATAAGAATAATCTTTAAATTCATGCTCAAAAAATACCCTAGCCTTACTTTTTTGCAAAAGCATTTTAACAAGCTCTTGGGGTTTTATACATGCTCCATCTTTTAAAAAGGCTTGATTGTTAATAATTTCAAATAAAACATTATCTTTTTGACTATCAAAACGCTCTTGCATAAGTTCATTATGAGCAAATTCATAAACCCCTTGTGGAATTAAATCTAAAATTTGTCTATAAAATCTACTTGCTTCTAAAAAAGCATATTGTGAAAACTCACCCAATAAAACATCAGGTTTTAAAATCAAAGAGCTTAAAATTCCATTGATATTTCCAGAAGCACCTTTTCCTAATGAATTTTCTTTTTCAAAAACATCTACTTGAACATTTCTTAAAGAAAGCTCATAAGCTATACTAGCTCCAGTTATACCTGCTCCGATGATGGCTATTTTTTGTATCTCTTTTTTTAAACTTGGAGTGTTAAAATAAGCAAATTTATCTTCAAACTCAAGGCCATTAAAAATAGCCTGTATCATTTCCCTTTTTCTAAAACCTTTGATTTTTTGTACTTGAAAATTATTATTAATTAAAGCTTTTTTTAAAATGCTTGCAGAGGAAAAGGTTAAAACCTTGGCATTTATTTTTGAATTTTTGGCAACTTTGTTTATAATATCCTCATCAAACATCTCTTGATTTTTAGCAGGAGCAAAACCATCTAAATACCAAACATCAGCTTTAAAGTCTAAATTTTGCAACTTTTCTTTAGCATCGCCAAATACCAAATCTAAAAAACAATCTTGAAAATAAAATCTATAAACTCCATCTTTACATGGAGGATAAAATTTTAAAAACTGCTCTAAAAGCTCTTTAAATTCCCCATAAAAACCAAGATTTTTATAAATTTCTCTTAATTTATCTTTTTCTATATAAAAATTTTCAAAACTAAGATAAAATAGTCTTTGATTTTCTTTTTTTTCTTTTATAAAACGCTTTAAAGTGAGGAAAAAATTTAAACCTATACCAAAACCAAGCTCTGCAATGATAGTTTGTTTTGTTTGAAATTCAAAAGCATTAGTGTAGATAAATTCACTCTCGCTTAAACCATCGCTAGAATTAAAATAATAATCATCAAAATCCAAAGAAAAAGGCGCATTGTTTTTAATGATAATATTTGCTTTTTTCATTGATTTTTATAAAAATAACTCTCTATGCCATTAGCAATACCAATAGCTAATAATTCTTGGAAATTTTTATTTGTTAATCTATTTCTTTCACTAGGATGACTAATATAACCTGTCTCAATCAATATAGCAGGCATTTGTGCACCCACTAAAACCCAAAATGGAGCCTCTCTAACTCCACCATCCACAACTTTATATTTTTTTCTTACATTACTTAAAATCTTTTTTTGAACATCAATAGCTAATTTATTTGAAGCAACGATTTTTTCACGGTTTAAAAAATTTAAAAAGGTTTGTTTAGAAAAGAAATTCATCTCTTCAAAATCGGATTGATTTTCCAACTCAGCAGCTTTTTTACTTCTTTCGCTTCTTGCAGGCGATAAAAAGAAGGTTTCAATACCTTGTAAAGTTTTAGCTCTTTGTTTATTTGGAGCTGCATTTGCATGGATAGAAATAAATAAATCTGCCATTTTTTCATTAGCCATAGAGGTTCTATCTCTTAAGTTTATAAATTTATCTGTACTTCTAGTATAATAAATTCTATATCCGCGTTTTTTAAGTTCATTACCAAGTTTTAAAGCCACGCTTAAAACTACATCTTTTTCTCTAACACCCTTATCACCCAAAGTACCTGGATCTTTACCTCCATGACCTGGGTCAATTACTATGATTTTACCTGATTTTTTAATGGTAACTTTTGCCGTTTTTGAAGTAGTTTTTGTTGGTGTTTTTTTAACCTTTTTCTCAAATCCTATAAATAATTCCTCATCGTCTAAATCAAGATTGGTTTTAAAATCACTAGTAGAATTTAAAACAACCCTTACTGTAGTTTTATTAAATTGCACTATTGTGATGGATTGATTTTTATTGATATCGATTTTTTTTCTATCACCTTCTAAAATAGCTTCAAAGCTTACAATAGAACGATATGTTTTACCATCTTTAAAAGAATTGATTTTAATATCTTCAATATCAATATCATTGTTTAATTTTAAATTAACACCATTTTTATCTTTACTTGATTTTAAAATATATAAAGGCTCATTTTTAACAACTTCTTTTTTTACTTCTGTTTTTTTAGCTTCTTCTTGTTTTTTAACTATAGGTTTGGGTTCTTCTTTTTTTTCTACTTTTTCAAGTCCCATAAAAAGACTTTGATCTTTAAGCTCTATTTTGATCTTTAATTCTTTTTTTGAACTTAAGACCAAACGCATACTTGTTGGGTTAAATTGCGATACGATAATATCAAAATCTTTAAATTCAAAAGTTCTCTTAGGTCCTTTTAAAATCCCATCAAAATCTGCAACATAACGAAAATTCTTATCGCCTTTGAGAGTAAAGTTTTTAATGTCTTTTTGGCTGATTTTTTCACTTAAATCAAGTAAGATACCATTGTCTGATTTCTTTACATCAAGTACAAAAAGCTCTTTTTGCACCGGAGCTTTTTTATCTTCTTTTTTATCTTCTTTTTTATCTTCTTTTTTATCTTCTTTTTTATCTTCTTTTTTATCTTCTTTTTTATCTTCTTTTTTATCTTCTTTTTTATCTTCTTTTTTATCTTCTTTTTTATTAATAGGTAATGTGGTATTAGTTTCAATTTTTGGTTGTTCTTTTTTTATTTTTTGATCTTGTATAACCTTTAAAGCATTTTTTAAACGCGAAATTTCTTCTTCACTTACTCCGCTTTCTTTAAGCTCTTGCACATAAGCTTTATCATCAAAGCCTAAAGAATTTGAACTTATGATTAATCTTTTTAAAATCTCATTTTTTTCTTCATTATTATCATTAATCACACTTTGTATATACAAAGATTTTAACTGCTGGTGTAATTGTAGTTTTTCTTCTGAATTAGAAGTTAAGAAATTTTGATCAAATTTCTTAACTTCTGCATTAGCAAAAACACTAAAACAAAATAATAAAAAAATAAAAAATATTCTAAGCATCTTCGCCATTAACTAATTTTTTCATTAGCTCTTCTACACTAATAAGCTTATCTAGTCTATATCCATTAGCCCCTGTAAAAAATAAGCCTGTTTCTTTTTTGCCACTCCAAGCATCATATAATCTATCTGCTATACAATAACCCACCTTAGTAGCTTCCTTACCTCTACCGCATGGTGCAACACAATTACTCACACAAGAAATTTTTGGCCCCATTCTTTTATCTACTAAATTTAAAAGATTAGTTCTTACCCCTCTTGCAGGATAGCCAACTGGAGATTTTAAAAGCTCAATATCTTCTTTTTTACAATCTAGCAATACTTGTTTAAAATCATCACTCGCATCGCATTCAAAAGTTCCTATAAATCGAGTTCCCATTTGAACGCCACTTGCTCCTAAAGACATCATTTTTTCTATATCTTGCTTATCCCAAATTCCACCCGCGGCGATTAATGGTATATCTCCCCAGTTTTTAATTTCTTGTGCAACTTGTGGTACTACATTTTCTAATTGATATTCATCCATTAAACATTGCTCATAAGTAAAACCCTGATGTCCACCGCTTTTTGGTCCTTCAACTATAACCGCATCAGGCAAGCGATTGTATCTGCTTTGCCATCTTTTGCAGATAATTTTTAAAGCCTTAGCTGATGATACAATAGGCACCAAAGCAACATCAGGATAATCTTGTGTAAATTCAGGCAAATTTGTAGGAAGCCCTGCTCCTGAAACTATCACATTAAAACCAACCTCACAAGCATTACGAGCAATTTGCGCATAATTATTACTTGCATATAAAATATTACAGCCTAAAGGTGCATCTTTACAAACCTTTCTAGCATTATCTATCAAAGCTTTTAGGCCTGCTTTTGAGTAAAAATTATCACTACCATAAGGCTTTGCATTGAACTCTTTATCTATATGCGTTCTATTTTCATAATATCCAGTTCCTACCGAAGAAATAATCCCTAATCCACCATTTAAAGAAACTGCAGAAGCAAGTTTGTCCCAACTTATACCAAGTCCCATGCCACCTTGAAAAATAGGATATTTTATCTCATGCTTTCCAATTTTTAAAGCTTTAAAACTCATCATATTACCTTTAATTTTGCAAATTTTCTTTTTCCAACTTGTAAAATATATTCACCGCTTTCTAGTTGGAATTGTTCATCTTGAACTTTTTCTCCATTAACACTTACTGCATTTGAATTAATCAATCTTCTAGCAGCTGAAGTAGAACTTTCCATTTTGCACTCTACTATAGCTTTTGCAAGCCAAATACTACCTTCTAAAGTAAAACTTGGCATATCACTAGGAAGTTCTTTTGCGCTATGGACTTTGTCAAATTCTTCCTTAGCTTTTAAAGCACACTCGCTTGAGTGAAAACGCGCAGTAATTTCTAAAGCTAAATTTTCTTTAGCTTTTTTAGGATGCAATGAGCCATTTTTAATATCATCTTTTATTTGTGAAATTTCATTTAAGCTTTTTTCACTTAAAAGTTCATAATATCTAAACATCAATTCATCACTAATACTCAAAACTTTAGCATACATATCTTTGGCATTTTCAGTTACACCAATATAATTTCCCAAGCTTTTACTCATTTTATTTACACCATCAAGGCCTTCAAGCAATGGCATCATCATCACCGCTTGTTCTTTTTGGCAATTATATACTCTTTGAAGCTGTCTACCCATTAAAAGATTAAACTTTTGATCCGTACCGCCCATTTCTATATCACTTTTTAATGCAACACTGTCATAACCTTGCAAAAGCGGATATAAAAACTCACAAATTGATATAGGGCTTTGTTCTTTGAAACGCTTAGTAAAATCATCTCTCTCAAGCATTCTAGCAACACTAAAAGTCGAAGTAAGCTCTACTATACCAGCAGCACCAAGCTCATTTAGCCATTTAGAATTAAAATGAATTTGAGTTTTATTTGGATCTAAAATCTTAAAAACTTGTTCTTCATAAGTTTTAGCATTTTTAAGTACTTCTTCTTTGTCAAGTTTTTTTCTTGTAGCACTTTTTCCTGTTGGATCTCCAATTTGAGCAGTAAAATCACCTATTAAAAACTGCACTATAGCCCCATGTTTTTGAAGTAAAGCCATTTTGCTCAAAACCACAGTATGACCCAAATGCAAATCAGCAGCCGTAGGATCAAAACCAGCCTTTACAAAAAAATTTTCACCTTTTTCATAGTAATTTTTTACTAAAGAAACTAATCTTTCTTCATCAATAATTTCTGCTATTCCTCGTTTAATTTCTTTAATAATTTCATTAATATCCATAAAAAACCTTTTTAGTGATTATTATATGCATCATTTAAAGATGTAAAATCTAAAATTTTATATCTAGATTTTAATCTTTCTTTTGCATTCTCAAGATCTATATTATTAGGTAACTCAACTTGTACTTCAAAATAATTTGCAACGACTGGCTCTGAATCAGCTGAGTTAATACTTAAAACATTAATCTGCATTTTAGCTAAAGTAGTTAGAAAATCTGCTAAAGAACCTTTTTTATTTTCTATAGAAACGATGATTTTGTAACTTTTTATCGAACTATCATTCCAAAAAACAAAAACCATTTCTTTGTTATCTTCTATCATTTTCATTGCTTGTTCACAAAGCTTATGGTGTATCGTTGCTCCAGTTGAATGTCTAAAAGCAATGATTTCATCTCCTCTTTTAGGCCTACAACAATAATCAAAATTAATCGTGGTTATTTTATAATTAGAACCAATCACTATGCTTTCAAATTTTTGCTCATTTTGTTCAAATTTAGCTGCTTGATTTTGCCCCATATATTTTCTTAGAGCAATAATTACATCTTTAAAATAATTAAAATCCAAAGCAATTTGTCTTAGCTTTTTATTAAAATTTTCTTTTTCAAGCCATTCTTCTATAAGTTTAGAATCTTTATTAAAAACAGTAGATAAAAGATTAACAGCAATTTTGTTATTTAATTCTTTTTTCTTTTGCTTGCAAAAATCTCTTATACTAGCTCTAGCCTTTCCTGTTTTAACGCTATCTATCCATGAACATCTAAAAAATTCTTCTTCGGAAGTTTCAATGCTAACTATATCTCCATTTTTAAGCACGGTTAAAAGTGGTACTCTCATGCGGTTAACAAACGCAGTTTTTGCATGAAGTCCTACTTTGGTGTGAACTTCATAAGCAAAGTCCAAAGCCGTAGCCCCGCGCGGCAAAGTAAAAATTTCACCCTTTGGAGAATATACTGCTATATCTTCTATATATAAACTATCTTTTGCATATTCATAAAGTTCGATAGCATCACAATCTTGCACAGCATTGCCATCTTCTTTACCATGCATAGAAATATCTGCAAGCCAATCTAAATTTGGTGTTGTTATATTTCCTTCTTTATATTTCCAATGCGCTGCCACACCAAATTCAGCAGTCTTATGCATATCAAAGGTGCGAATTTGAGCTTCTATGATATTTTTTGCATCAAAAAGCGTTGTATGTAAGGTTTGGTAACCATTTTGTTTTGGCAAGGCTATATAATCTTTAAATCTTGAAATTAAAGGATTAAAATGTGTATGTAAAATTCCTAAAGCCAAATAACAATCATAAACTTTTTCAACCAAAATTCTTACACCCAAAAGGTCTAAAACTTCATCAAGTCCTACACCTTTTCTTTGCATTTTTAAATAAATAGAATAATTATGTTTAATTCTTTTGTGTATAACAAAACTACCTTGTCTAAACCCATTTTCCAAAAATAACATTTCTATTTTTGAGATAAATTCATTAAATCCAAGTTGAATTTGTTGATCTTTTGCATTTATATAATTATCAATTTGTGCATATTCATCAGGCAATAAAAACTTAAAACTTAAATCCTCAAGCAAATTTTTTATACTTGAAATTCCAAGTCTATGAGCTATAGGTGCATACACCACCAAGGTTTCTTCGCTGATTCTTTTTTGTTTATCTTCTCTTAAAAAATTTAAAGTAAGCATATTGTGCAATCTATCACAAAGCTTTATTACAAGCACGCTCACATCTTCAACACCAGCTAAAAGCATATTTCTAAAAGTCAAAGCAGATTTTGCAAGTTTTTCATTAGAATTAGAGCGTGTAAGATGATCTTCTCTAATACTGACTATTTTGGTTAAGCCTTGAACTAATTTGGTGACTTCTTCACCAAAATTTAAACTCAATTCTTCTTCATTGCAATTTGTATCTTCTAACACATCATGCAATAATGCAGCGATAATCATAGACTGTACAGGGCTTAAAAATGCCACAAAAGAAGCCACTAATATAGGGTGAACCGCATATGGTTCTCCACTTTTTCTAAATTGTCCTTCGTGTTTTTGAATACAAAAATCTACCGCTTTTTCTAAAACAGCAGATTGTGGAAAGACCATAAAAAGGATTTCTTTTGCTCTTTGTAAATCCTTACAATTTTTAACATCATCAACAAGTTTATCTAACAATAACTCATCATTTACTAGCTTCAATAAATCCCTCTAAAACGATTTTATCTTCTGCTATTTCATGTAAAGCAATGTCGGTATATTTGTATTTATTCTTATCTAAATTTACTAAAGGTTCTGCGCCATTTGCAAGCTCTTCAGCTCTTTTAGCTACTACAAGAGCTAGTTTATATCTATCATCTTTTAGTTTTTTTAATGCTTTTGCAGCTATTTGTTCTACTCTCATTTTTATCCTTAATCTTGATTTTTAACAATAGAGCATAAACTCATATCGCCTTGGATGATTTTTAATAAATTTCCTTCTTTAAACATATTACATACCACAATAGGTAAAGCATTATCTTTAGCTAAGGCTATTGCAGTATCATCCATAACTTTAATATTATCATGCAAAGCTCTTTCATAACTTAGCTCATTAAGCATAATTGCATCATCATATTTTTTAGGATCTTTATCATAAATTCCATCTACCTTAGTTGCTTTAATGATCATATCTGCTTGAATTTCTACCGCTCTTAAAGTCGCAGCAGTATCTGTTGTAAAATAAGGATTGCCTGTGCCACAAGCAAAGATAACTATACGTCCTTTTTCTAAGTGTCTATGTGCTCTTCTCATGATATAAGTTTCACAGAATGCTTCCATTTGAATAGCGCTTTGAACCCTTACATCAAGCCCAGCGCTTTCTAATGCTTCTTGCATAGCTATAGAATTAATCACAGTAGCAAGCATACCCATATGATCACCACTTGTTCTTTTTATAAGTCCATCTCTTGCAGCAGATACCCCTCTAATGATATTTCCACCACCTATTACTATACCTACTTCAACATTTTCATTAATCAAGCTTTTTATTTCAGAAGCTATGTATTTTAAAATTGAATTTTCTATACCAAACCCATTTTCTCCAGCCAAAGCTTCTCCAGAAAATTTAACCAATACTCTTTTTCTTTTATTGTTCATTAAATTTCTCCTTTGATTTGAAACTATATCAAAATTCGCATTAAAAAAAACTAATTTATTTAATCATCTCTAAAGGATTGATATGAAAATTCTTTTGCGTTACTTCAAAAGTTAAATCACTTTCAACCCTACCTATAATATAACCTTTTTTGATATTTCTACCCACTTTAACACCAGGTGCAATTTTATCTAAATGCGCATAAATAGTATGTATACCATCTTTATTTTCAACAATCACAACTTGTTTTAAAGTTGGAGTTGCTTTTGCAAAAACTACTTTACCATCTAAGACATTTCTTACTGCAGCATTAGCACTGTCGCTTTTTAAAACCACATTTTCATTATAAATTTTAATATTATAAATAGGATCAACATAATTTCCAAATTTTTGCTTTACCGTGTAAGATTCTAAAGGAGCGATTGTCTTAGGACCACTATAGCGTTTAACACTGCTTGTTTGATAACTTGAGCCTACTTGTTTAACATTTGAGCTTGGTTTTTTATCTTCTTTTTTTTGTGCTAATTTTTCTTCTTCTTTTTCTTTGATAATTTTTAATTTATTAAGTGTTTTTCTCAATTCTTGTTGTTGGGCTTGTAAATTAGAAAGTTTTCTAGTATAAATTTCTTTATCTGTTTTTTGCTTAGCTATTTCTTGTTCTTGCTTTTTTCTAAGATTTTTAAGCTCATCGATTTGATCTTTATAGGCTTTTAAATTATTATTAATTGTAGTAATTTGAGTTTGCTTTTCTTCTATTTTTTTACTTATATTTTCATAATCTTTTGAAATTTGATAAAATTCTTCTTTGAAAATTTTATCCAAAACCCCAACTAATTCTAAAGCTATGATACTATCTTCACTTTCAATATAATTTTTAGGAATTGCCAAATCATAAGCAAAATCTTTAGCAATTAAATCAATTATTTTTCCTTCGATTTTGTTTTTATTTTGCAAAAGATCTTTATTTTGCGCATTGAGTTGCTCTAGCGCTTTTATTTGAGTTTTTACTGAACTTTCAAGTTTAGAAGTTTTCGAAGTTAAAGTGCTAATTTCTGAAGCGATTTTTTTTAGATTTTTTTCATTATCTAAAATTTCACTTGCTAAATCCTCTAACTTTTTAGAAAGTTGCTTTACTATACGTTCATTTTCTTTAATATCTTTTTGTTTTTGTGCAATTTCATTTGCAAATAAAACAGAAAAAGAAAACAAAAAAAGCAAAAAGCATTTTTTCATTTTCTAACCTTAAACATTACAAAATTCACGCAAGCAAAACAAACACAAAGCATTGCTAAAAAAATCAAAAACAAATGTGTGAAAATACTTATTTTAGGTAAGCTAATGTCCACACTTTGTAAGGCTAGTTTAATGGATTCAAGATCATAAACTTGGGTAAAAAATAATACAAGCAACAAAAATGCTATAAAACAATCAATAAAAACAATCTTATAAAGCATAAAAGATCTAAACCAAAACGGTGCTCCAAGTAAACACATGATTTCAACTCTTTGAGTATGCTCAAAAAGCCAAATTTTCATTTGCTTAAGCAATAATACAAAACTAAGCAATATTATAATAAACAAGAAAAACCATAATAAAAATTTCACCAAAACCAAAAGTTTGTAAATTTTTGTATGCGTTTTTGCAAAAGTCTCCACTCTAGTAATATTAGGATTTTTTAAAAGCTTATCTTTTAAAGTATTTAGCTCATCTTCTGATAAAAGTTTATTGAGTTTTAAAGTATAAAATTTTGGCAATGTAGCCTTTAAAACTTCTATATTTTTAGCTGATATATCATTTTTAAGTCTATCTATCATTTCATTTGGATTTAAAATTTCTAAAGACTGAAAATGATTTACTTGATCCTCTATGCTTTTTTTATCCAAATGAGTTTTACCTACTAAAATAATATTATAATCTTTATTTAAAAGTTTTTCATAATGCTCTATAGTTTTGTTTGTAATGATTAAAAACTCAAAAGCAAACATCATTACCATTAAAGCAAATATCAAAGAAAGATGATTTTTAAATGATTTCATTCATTCTCCCATTTTCTATATTAAAACGACGATAATCAAGTCTTAAATTAGTAGGAATTCTATGCGTAACAACAACTACACAAGTTCCAAGTATTTCTCTAGCTGATTTTAATAAAGTCCATATAATATCTGAAGAATACTCATCCAAATTTCCCGTTGGTTCATCACATAAGAGTAATTTTGGATTATGTGCTAAAGCTCTTGCCATAGCCACGCGTTGTTGCTCTCCACCTGAAAGCTGAGCTGGCTTCTTATCAGCTTTGAAAGTTAAATTTACATGCTTTAAAAGCTTTGCGGCTTGTTCTTTGCATACATTCTTACTATAACCTTTAATCATCAAAGGTAGCATTACATTTTTTTCTACACTAAATTCTTGAACTAAACGATAATCTTGAAAAATAATTCCTATTTTTTGCCTAAGCTGTAAAAGCTCAGCATTAGAAATATCCACTAAATCATTATTGCAAACCTTTAAATTTCCACTTATTGGCTCCAAATCCCCATAAAAAGATTTCAACAAAGTTGATTTTCCACTACCACTTTTTCCTGTGATAAAAACAAAATCATTATCTTTTAGCGAAAAACTAGCATTTTCTATAACAAGCTCATCATAACCAAGACAAAGCTTTTTGGCTTCTATCATCACTGCTTTTTCCTTATCATTTGTTTGATAATTATTTAAATCATTATTATTTAATATAAGAATACAATATTTCTCTTAATTTTTCTATAGCTTTTAAATTTTCTTTAGTTTTAAAAGGCTGCTCAAAAATAAATTCTATCTTTTGTGCGTTTAAAGCTATATAAACATGCTCGGGCTTATAAAAAGCACCAAAAGCTATTTTAATGATAAGCTCGTCATCTTTAATGTACATTTTTTCAAAATGCAAGAAAAAATCCTCACCTTTAAAAACTTCATTTTTAAAATTCTTTTTTATACAAGCTAATTCTTCTGCGTTTAATCTTAAATCTTCAATGACAAATTTTTGATCCTTGCTTAAACTTTCACTCTTGCTAAAACCACTAATGATTAAATCATATATATCTTTATTTTGTCTTTTCCAGCGATCTTCGTATTTGCTTGAAATTTCTAAATTTTCATTTTTTTTGATTAAAGCTTTTAAATGCGAAAAAGTTAAAAAAGTTTCTAAAGTAAAATCAAAATACAAAAAACTATCTGTTCTAAGTTCAAATTGCCCATTTTCTTTTAAAACTCTAGCGCATTCATTTGCAAAATTTAACCCCACTACCCTACGATGAGGCTTTTTATCCCAAGGAACAGGAAAATGCAAAAAGATTTTATCTATCAAGTTAGATTCAAGTACGCTTAATAATAATCTTGCATCAGTTTCTATTAATAAAACATTATTTAAGTTTTCACTTAAGGCAAGTTTAGCTACTTGCTCTAACGCAGGGGTGTAAATTTCTATACCAATTATTAACACGTCAGGATTTGATCTTGCTTGATAAAGCAAATGCCTACCACTTCCAAAGCCTATTTCAATAAAAATTTGTTTTTTGTTTTTTATTTGCTCTAGTAATTCTTTTAAATCATTAGCGATTAAAGGTGTTTTTTGGATTAACCTTGTATGTTTTAATGCTACAGCTTCACAAACTACATCTTGAGTAAAGTTTTCTTTAAACACAAGTAAAGCTTTTTGTAAATATCCAATTTGCGAAGGCTTAGTGTGTTTTTCACCCTTAATAAGCCATTCTTGTTTTTTTTCATCTTTTTTAATCTGCAAAAAAAAGTTTTCTTGCTTTATGCGCGTAAAAAGTAAGTCTACATTTTCACCTTTAGCAAGCCATAAAAATTCAACCCCATCTTTTTCAAAAGGAAGTTGAATTTCTTTTAGAATTTTACACTTAAAATTTGGCATTATTTCACCGCTGTAAATTTATCAGAAGCTTTTGATTCTATACCATTTGCATCAATAGCTATAACTTCATAACTATATACTTTTCCAGGAACAGCTGTGATGTCTTTTAATTGTTTAGATTTAATCTCTTTAAACACAGCATTACTTCCACCTCCACTTCGTTTAACTATGTATTCTTTAGCTCTATCGTCATTATCAACCCATTCAACTCTAATACCATCATCTTCAACAGCACATAAAATAATACTTGGTGCTAATGGCGCCCCTAAGGTAATACCTTCTACAGGCTCACTTGCTATAGGACTTTCCAAGCCATCTTTATCCACCATACTCACTTTATAATATCTTTTTTCAGCCACACCTTTAACTACATCTTCATAAGTATTTTCAGAAGTTTTAGCTACCACGCTAAAAGGTAAAAAGGTAGTTGAACTAGAATAAATTTTATAATAAGCAAAATCAGCATAATCAATTTTATCCCAAGTTAAAATGATTTTTCTTGGCGCATCTTTGCTTGCTTGTAAATTACTTACCATAGGAGGAAGTGCTTTAGTAGTTGATTCTACTATTTTACTTGGGGTACTTTTAATGCCATCATAAGTTAAAGCTATGATTCTATATTGAAAACTCTCATCAGGCTTTAGTGAATCATCTATATATTCAGCACTTAAGCGATTTTTAACCCTAGTTAATTCTTTAAATTTCATATCTTTCATGTTTGCACGCTCAATGATGTATGAATTTACTCTTACATCAGGGTGTGGTCTCCAAACTATTTTTACACGATTTGGCAAACCCACAATAGCTTGCACAAAAGGCACTGGATCAATCACTCTATTGGTAAAAGCTTCTATACTCACGCCATCCTGAGAAACTTGTCCAAGCTCGTTAAAGGTTTTCATAGAATAATAATATCTTGTATTTGGCTCTAAATTTGTATCAGTATAATGAGTTTGAAATTTATTTTTAATTTTTGCTATAAGCTCCATAGGTGCACCAGCTGCATTTGCCCTATAAATGTAATAGCCTGCTATATTTTGATCATACAAAGGTTCCCATTCAAAAGCTATGCTTGTAATATCACTTATACTTTTAATATTTGAAATTTTTGGTAAAGTATCGTTTACTTGAGCAATTTGAGGCGAACTCATAGTTGTACTACAAGCACTAAAAGCCAAAGCAGAACTTAAGATAATCCAGTGAAGTTTTTTCATCTATCTCTCCTTGTGTAAAATTTTCTTTTAAAATTTGATAAAAATCATCAAACATAGGAGCTTTTATAAACATTAACTCTTTAGTCCTAGGATGAATAAAATAAATCAAATACGCATGAAGCATTACTCTATTATACTTTATTTTTCCTTTATATCCGTATAATTCATCTCCTAAAATATAGCGATTAAAATCTGCCAAATGCACCCTGATTTGATGGGTTCTTCCTGTATATAATTTAGCAGCTATTAAAGAGCAGTTTTTAGCACTTAATAAATTTATAAAATCTGTTTTTGCATTTTTTGCTAAATGATTTTTGGTATTTGTAGTAATTTTTTTAAGCCTATTATTAGGACAACGCATGATAGCTTTTTCATTACTCATTTTATCATTTTTCAAAGGCAAGTCACTCAAAGCAAGATAAAATCTTCCCATACTTTTATCTAAAAGCTGATTTGCTAAAAATTGATGTGCTTGATTATTTTTTGCTATGATGATAGCTCCGCTTGTGCCTTTATCAAGTCTATGCACAAGCCCTGCTCTATGCTCTCCATTTAAATTTGATAAAGCATAGCCCTTATGTAAAAGCCAATCCACCAAAGTCGCTTCTTTAACACTACTTGCACCATGTACGACAACATTAGGAGCTTTGTTTAAAACTAAAACATCATCATCTTCATATAAAATTTCTATATCAAACTCAGGCGTGTAGCTTTCTTTAGCTTCTTTTACTAAAGGTAAAAAAATACTTATTTCATCTTTTTGTTTTATTTTTTTAGAACTTTTATTTTCTAATTTTTCATTAATATATATGCAGTTTTCTTTGATAAGTTTAGTAACTTGCGAACGACTTTGCTTAAGTATATCTGATAAAAAAATATCCAATCTTTCTTCACAAAGTGATGAAATTTTTAGCATATTATATTTCCTTGTGATAAAATTTGCAATTTTAGCATATAATTACACAATATTTTGTAAAAAAGGTTAGCTTTGATAAAACTTGATAGAAGAATTCTAACGCATTTTGATTTTGTTCAACCTCTTTTAGTGTTGCCTATCATAGCTATATCTTTTCTTTTAATTTATGAAGCAAATACACGCTTAGCCGAAAAACAATTTATCTATACTTTAGTAGGTTTTGCAGGATTTGCATTTTTTTTCTTTTTACCTTTAAGAAGATTAATGTGGCTTATACCTGTGTTATATTGGATTAATATAGCTTTGCTTTTGAGTGTGGATATTTTTGGTGTTGAAAAACTTGGAGCTAGAAGATGGCTTGAGATACCTTTTACGCATTTTACCATACAACCTTCTGAAATTTTCAAACCCTCTTTTATTTTAATGCTAGCTTATTTGATTTATCAAAACCCACCACCTCATAATGGCTATGGTTTAAAACAATTTTTAAAGCTAAGTTTTTATATTTTACTCCCATTTTTACTTATAGCAGGAGAACCTGATTTAGGAACAGCTTTAGTGCTTTTAATAGTGGGCTTTGGAACACTTTTTATCATAGGAGTAAATTATAAAATTTGGCTTAGTATTTTTTTAGCTATAGCTATAGCTTCGCCTATTATTTATAGTGATTTTTTAAAACCTTATCAAAAACAAAGAATTCATGATTTCTTAGCTGAAGAGCCAAGTTACCATGTAAAACAATCCATCATTGCAATAGGAAGCGGTGGTTTGAACGGAAAAAAGGCCGATGAAGCTACACAAACACATTTTAAATTTTTACCTATTTCTACGAGTGATTTTATCTTTGCATATTTGTCTGAAAGATTTGGTTTTATCGGTGCGGTTGTAATCATATTACTTTATACCTTACTCATTTTTCATTTATTGAGTTTAAATTATAAGCTCAAAGATGATTATTTTACAAGAGTAGTGACAAATTGCATTGCTTTATTTATTTTCATATATGTAGCAGTAAATATATCAATGACCATAGGTTTTGCTCCTGTTGTTGGTATACCTATGCCATTTTTTAGTCATGGGGGAAGTTCTTTTGCTACTTTTATGATTTTCTTTGGAATTTTACAAAATTTAATAACTTTTAGATATTTAGCAATAGAAAAAGCAGTAAAAATAAAATTCTAAATTTAAATTAAGGAAATAAAGATATAATAACATTTTTATTTTAACTTCTGGCGGATTTATAGCTCAGTTGGTTAGAGCAACCGGCTCATAACCGGTTGGTCGCAGGTTCGAGTCCTGCTAAATCCACCATTTATTTTTTACTCCCGAGTGTTTTTTTGGCAAATTATATTCAAAATATTAAAAAAGAGTTTTTATATTTTCAAAAATAGCTTTTTGTATATTATATAAACAACCATAATAATAATAATTTATTTTACACCTAAATTATATATTAGGTATAAATCTTTTTCATAGATAAAACTAATTATACTATGTGAGCTATTATCATACTTTATAATATTTTCTAAAGCTTTGAAAAATCACTAGGAATTTTGATAATCAAATTTTCATTTTTTAAGTTTAATTTCTTAAATGATAGGTTTTATTATCATAGTAAAAACTTTGGTTTAAAAATACTTTTTTAAAAAATATATAGTCTTTATAAAAAAGCTTCTTGGTAAATTTTATTTAAAATTTATATCCAGATTGATATAAACCTTTATATCAATCTATGTTATTGATTTAATATCATCATATAAAACTTCATCTTGTGAATTTGGATTTGTAAAACCTTGTTTTAAAAGCATATATCTATTAAACCTAGTTACATTACCCAAATTCTTTAAAACATCTCTCTTGTATTGCTTTTAAAATCTTGCTATTTTTTAAATCAATTACAA
>NZ_JAKMQF010000006.1:0-125007 GCF_025771405.1 Campylobacter sp. RKI_CA19_01116 | reverse complement strand
GGGTGGCTAAGATTTAAATTAAGTATATATACTGTAAAAAACAAAGTTTAGTTTTAGACTTATTTATATTAAGTATATTTTATAAATTTGATTTTAAAAGCATATAAGAGTATTAAGTTATAGAATAATTCTTACTAGCATAAAAATAGTGTTATAATAAACACATGATTGATTGTCAAAAAAAGGAGAATCAGCATGAATGAAAACTATTTAGAAACAAAAGAATTTTTGTTTGAAAAGTATAAAAAATAGTCTTCAACAAAAAAGAGTGCACAAGTATTCTTGGAATATCAACTCCAACATTAGATAGATTAACAAAAAATAAAAAGATAGACTCTATGGGTGTATCTCGTTATGTATTATTTTCCATTGAAGAAATAGCTAAAGTTGTATCAGGGGGGGGGGTTAAATCTTTAAAATGAGATTTAACCATGTAAATTATTGAATTTTCAAAAGTATATGTTATTTATATATTTAATTTTAAGGTATGGATACTTAGGGGTTTGGTTAGTAAATTACACGCCTGCTAAATCCACCATTTTATTTAATCTCGTATTTTTATTCTGATCAAAACTTTTTTAAATTACATTCTTATTTTAATTATTTTTTTAAGTGTTTTATATTAAAGCTAAATTCAAATTTCTGATATGTTAAATTAGAGTATTAAAACTAATGAAAATCATTAAAAGTAAGATTAACAATATTTTTATTTACTCTGTAGCTAATTTAAATTCTTTGAAAAATTTTATTAGGAAATTGGTTGCGAAGGGGAGATTTGAACTCCCGACCTTCGGGTTATGAGCCCGACGAGCTAACCACTGCTCTACTTCGCGGCATCATATGAAGTGGATGGGGTAAAGGGATTCGAACCCCTGAATGACAGGACCAAAACCTGTTGCCTTACCGCTTGGCGATACCCCAACAAAAAAAGCAATTTTGTAAATTAAAAGTGGTATTATATATTATTTTTTACATAATGTCAAGAAAATTGTTGTATAATTCTCAAAAAATAAAAAAAGGAGATTAATAGTGGGATATATTAGTGTAGAACAAGCTATAAAAGAACTTCAAGATGGCAAGATGTTGATAATGGTAGATGCGGAAGATAGAGAAAATGAAGGGGATTTGATTTTCCCTGCGCAATTTAGCTCACAAGAAAAAATAAATTTTGCCATTACTCACGCAAGAGGTGTGGTGTGTGTAGCATTAAGTGAGAAATTAGCTAAAAAATTTGAACTACCTTTAATGGTTCCTAAAAACACATCAAATCACAAAACAGCTTTCACTATAACAGTTGATGCAAAAAATGCAACAACAGGAGTGAGTGCTTATGAAAGGGATATGACTATACAAATTTTTGCTGATGATAATGCAAAGGCAAGTGATTTTGTGCGTCCTGGGCATATTAATCCTTTGATAGCAAAAAAAGGTGGGGTTTTAGAAAGAACAGGCCATACAGAAGGAACAGTGGATTTATGTCGCTTGGCAGGACTAAAAGAAGCATGCGTGATATGTGAGATTGTTAAAGATAATGGAGATATGGCTAGAAGAAGCGATTTGCTTGAGTTTTGTAAAAAACACGATATTAATATGATTACTATTTCAGATTTAATCGAGTATCGTTTAAAAAATGAAAGTTTAATTTCTTTAATCAAAGAAGAAGACAGTATTTTAGCGGGTTTTAAAGCTAAAAAAATGACTTTTAAAGATCACAATGAAAATGAACATATAGCTTTTAGCTTTGGCACTTTGAAAGAATGTGAGAATGTTAAATTTTATCTTAGTGGAAGTGACTTTGAGCTTCTAACTTCTAATAAATTTAATGAATTATTAAAACAAATTGAGTTTTTAAGTCAAAAAAGTGGTGTAATCATTTTCATGAAAAATGAAAAACAAGAAAACACACAATATAAAAATTACGGCATAGGAGCGCAAATTTTAAGATATTTAAAAATTTCAAAAATCAAACTTCTAAGTCAAAATACCGATAAAGAATTCATAGGCTTAAAAGGTTTTGGGCTTGATATTACAAGCAGTGATTTTGAAGCTTAAATTCTAAAAACTTAAACTTATCGCCAAAGTTAAACATCAAATTTTTACTTTGGCTGATAAAGTTTTTACAAATTTGAGGGTTAGTGTTTTTAGTTTGCTCGATAATTTCTTCTAAGCCAAAGTCAATTAAGGCTTGATTTTGATTTTTATATTCTAACACTTCAAAGCCCTCTTCTTTTAAAACTTGTAAAAAATGATCAAAATTTACATTATATGTAATATCGCTTTTAGCAAAAAAATCTTTCAAATTCTCTTCAAAAAGATTATACACTTGGTGATTTTTATACATTCTAATACTAATTTTTTCTTCTTTTTTTGCATAATCAAAACATGCAAAAGTTAATTTTTCGCAAGTTTGTTTTAATTTGAATAAAAAAGGTTTATAAGAAATACAAAGCTCACTATTAGTGATAGCATATTTTTTACATTCTTTTAAAAGATCTTCACTCATAGGCTTAAAAACAATGTTTAAATCATCACCAACATATGCCATTGTTTTATCTTTTATAAGCTCGCACGCAAAACAATCAAATAATTCATTGGCATAAAAAAAGGCATTTTTAAAATGACATTCTTCTAAAGAATTATAAATTTTCACGTCCAAATCATACTCATCAAAAAGTTTTTTTTGAACACATCTTAACTTTTCATGTGGCTCTATGATAAAACACTCAATCTGCTCTAAAACATCAGCTCTAAGAGTGTATAAAGCTTGTATGAAATCAAGCATTAAATGCCCTTCATTTGCCCCTATTTCTACAACTTCAACCGGTAAAGTTAATTTTTTATCATCTATAAGTTTTAAAAAATGATTAGCTAAGAGCACTCCAAAAAGATTTCCCACACTAACTGCGGTATAAAAATCTCCATTTTTGCCAACACTCACAACTTGGGAGTAATATTTATCAATCCAATTTTGAAAAAACTCACTAAAAGCTATCATTATAAAGCATTAAATTTAGCTATAAAATCAAGCGGATCAACTTGCACACCATTGACTAAAATTCCAAAATGCAAATGTGGCCCTGTAACCCTACCACTAGCTCCACTCAAACCTACAAGCTCGCCTTTTTTTACCTTTTGTCCTACTTTTACATTAAGTTTTGATAGATGATAATATTGAGAATAAATCCCATATCCATGGTCAATCACTACCGAATTTCCTGCATAGTAACGATTTGAAGCAATCCTTACAATACCATCATTACTCGCATAAATTTTTGTCCCACTTGCTGCTCTAAAATCAGTTCCACTATGATAACTTTTAAGAGTATCATTAAACAATCTTGCTTTTCCAAAAGCACTTGTAATTTTACTTTCTAAAGGGTATATAAAATTGCCTTCAAATAAAGCTGTATTGGTATAAGTATTATAAACCTTAATAGCTTCTTGATATTCTTTGCTAATGCGATCAAGTATTTCTTTAGGTGGATTAACCTTAGAAGCACTAACTTTTAAAAATTCTTTTTTATAATTTCCTTCACTAAATTTTATGTTAATTTCTTCTTTGGAATTATCTTTAAATTCAGCTATTAATTTTCTATCTTTGGGGTTTTTATAAGGCATAGCTACACTAACAATAACTTTATTTTTATACTCAAAAAAAGGAAGTTTTTTAGAATTTGAACTAATTTGTAAAAAATTATTTTTATCAAATTCTAAAAAAACTACTTGACCTTTTACAAGCTCAATCTCTCTAGCTTCTAATGCAAACACCAAAAAACAAAGCAAAAAAAGAATTTTTCTCATATACTAAGCTCTTTAATATCAGCTATTTTTAAAAACTCACGATAAATTGCACATACTAAAGCTTGACGATTGTTTTTAATATTTTCATCTTTGTCATTAATCATTACTTTATCAAAAAAAGCATCAATTTGCGGTTTGAGCGCAAAAAGGCTTTCTAAAAGCCTTTGGGTATTATTTTCTTTTGTTTTACACTGCATAAAAGCTTGATATAAATCTTTTTCCTCTTGAGTGTTAAACAAATTCTCATTAACTTGAGCTTCACTCAATACTACAATATTTGCCAAACGCTTAAAAGTAGCAAAATTTTGACTAAAATCTGCCTTATTTGCACTTTGAATCAAAGCTTTCATACAAGAATCAATATAAATAACATCATAAGTTTTAGAGCTAAGCACAGCTTTAACAAAAGAAGCATTTACTTCATAAAAAGTATATAAACGCTCTAAGATAAAATCTAATAAAATTTTCAAATCAAAGCTTTTATATTCACTAGCTATTGCTTCTAAAAACATCTTAAGATCAAAATTTTTATTTAAAGCTAGGATAATTTTTAAAACACCATTTGCTGCTCTTCTTAAAGCATAAGGATCTTTTGTGCCACTTGGGATTTTCCCCATTGAAAAAAGCCCCATAAGTGTATCAAATTTATAAGCTAAAGCTACAATAGAGCTAAATTCATTACTTGGCATAGCTGAATTATCGCCATTTGGAAGGTATTGCTCTTTAATCGCCAAAGCAAGCTCATCGCTCATACCCATAGCCTTAGCATAATAAGATCCCATAATACCTTGAAGATCAGTAAATTCATACACCATTTGAGTACTTAGATCAGCTTTTGAGTATTCTATGGCTTTTAAGATTTCATCTTTTTGGGTATTAGCAAAAACCTCACAAAGCTTAGTAGCGATTTTTTGTTCTCTAATGATTTTATCTTTTAAGGTTCCAAGTCCTTCAAGATAGATCATTTGGCTTATTTTATCATTATTTAAGCCATGCGCTAAGTCATTTTTCCAAAAAAACATCGCATCACTTAATCTTGCCCTTAAAACCCTTTCATTTCCATTAATGATTTTAGAATAATCTTTACAAACTGCATTAGAAACTACAATAAAATGATTGCTTAAAGTATTGTTTTTAAATACTGCAAAATAGCGTTGGTTTTCTCTCATAGAAGTGATGATTACCTCACTTGGGATTTCTAAATACTCTTTTTCAAAATGCCCTAATAATGCTTTTGGATACTCTGTGATAGCTACAACTTCAGCTAAAAGCTCATCATCTTCTGCAATCGTAATATCATTTTCTTTTTCAAGTGTCTTTAACTGTTCGATAATAAGCTTTTTTCTTTGTTCTTGATCTAAAATAATATAATTTTGCTCTAAAGTTTTAAAATACTCATCAATATTTACAAAAGGTATTAAATCATAACTAACACTTCTATGTACAAAAGTACTTTTTGCACTTTTAACACCATAGCTTTCAAACTCAATCAACTCATCATTTAAAATACAACAAAGCGAGCGAATAGCTCTGATAAATTCAAAACTACCATCGCCCCATCTCATAGTTTTACCAAAGCTCAAGCTTTTTAAGAAAGTTTCAATCATTTGAGCTAAAACTGCTTTACTTTGTAAGCCTTGCACTTGTTTTTGACAATACAAGACTTCTTTGCCTTTAATTTCTTTAAATTCAAGCTCTTCTTCTTTTAAGCCACTTTTTTCTAAAAAGCTAATTCCTGCTTGAGTAAGCTTTCCATCTTTATAAGCTATCGCCCTAGGTGCACCTATAAATTCCACAAAAGAATCATCTTGTTTTTCTTTAAAATTTTCATGAATAAAAACCAATCTTCTAGGAGTATAGAAAAATTTAAATTCAGATTCTAAATGATACTCTTGTAAAATCTTTTCCCATTTTTTAGTAATATTTGGAAGTTCTTTTAATAAAGGAATGGCAGGAAGCTCTTCTGTGCCTATTTCTATTAACAATTTCATTTTACACTCTTTTTTAAAAATTTTTAGTGTATTTTACCTATTTTTTTTAAAATCTTTCTTTGTTTTTAGTTTTTCTTCTCTTTGTTTGGCTTTTTCTTGCATTTGGCGGTTAAAGCCAAACACAAGAAAAACCATAAAAGCTACAAACAAAGCAATAATAATATAATCTATCATTAGTCCCAACACTCTGCGTTTTTAATACCAAGCTTTGAAGCACTAAACACTGGATCTCTACCTTGTCTTTTTTGTTCGCTAAAGTCTTTTAATACCTTTTTCACTATACCACCAAGCAATAAAATAGAAATGATATTAATCGTAGCCATAAACGCCATAGTAGTATCAGCTAAATCCCATGCAAATTTTAAATCCATATTTGCACCAATAAAGATCATAAGTACAGCGCTTGCTTTAAAAAGATTAATAATAATAGGATTTTGAGTGAGATATTTAATATTTGCTTGAGCATAATAATAATTTCCTATCAAAGAAGTAATAGCAAATAAAACTATACTAACAGTAGTAAAATGTACACCTAAATTTCCATAATATTCTTTCATAGATTCTTGCACCAAAGGTAGTGCTGTTAAAATAGGCTTACCATCTACGCCGATATTATTTGCATAAGCAAGTGAAAATAATACTAAAAATCCTGAACTTGTACAAATAATCACATCAATTAATACAGAAAATGCTTGGATAACCCCTTGTTTTGCAGGGTGAGTTGTAAGAGCTGAAGCTGCTGCATTTGGCGCTGAACCCATACCCGCTTCATTAGAAAATAATCCTCTTTTTATACCTATAACCAAAGCAGAACCTGCAAATCCGCCAAAAATAGCTTCAAAATCAAAAGCACTTTTAAAAATCATAGAAAACACTTCAGGAATTTTATCAAAATTCATAAACATTGCTATGATAGATAAACCTACATAAATCATCGCCATAATAGGAACGATAACCGAACTTACTTTACCTATTTTAGTATGATCACCAAAAAACATATAAGCAGCAAAAACAGCTAAAATTGCTCCTATTACAATAGGCCACCAACTTTGAGCAAAACTCACTTCGCTAGCATCAACCATGCCTTTATAGTAAAACTCAAATGCTGAAGTCATAGTTTGGCTTTGAAGACCATTAAATCCATAAGCATAAGTAATGATTAAAATCACCGCAAAAACAGCTCCAAGCCATTTTAAATTTAAAGCTTTACTAATATAATAAGCAGGACCACCTTTAAAACTTTTACCATCACGGCTTTTGTAAACTTGTGCTAAAGTACTTTCTGCAAAAGCTGAGGCGCCACCAAAAAACGCCATAGCCCACATCCAAAATAAAGCACCTGGTCCACCCAAAACAACTGCTACTGCGATACCTGCGATATTTCCTATACCAACTCTTGAAGCTGTTGAAATCATCAAAGCTTGAAAAGGAGTAATATGGTGTTTTTCATGCTTTTCTTGCTTTTCTGTTAAGATATCAAACACATAAGGAAGCATTCGAAATTGCACAAAACCAGTCAAATAACTATAATAAAACCCCGTGACAATAAGTAAAATTACTAAAATAGAATAATACTGATTATTCACAAAGGCAACAAATTGGGATATTAAATCCATATTTATCTCCTTTTTTATAAATTTTCAAATACAAATTTATCATAAAAAAATGAATTTGTTATAAAAAAATATAATTTTAGGTTAATTTTATTTTATTTTTTATAGCTATGTGAAATTTTAACTCAAAATATTAACAACAACATCACATAAAACACCTTTAAGTAAAAAGAAAACTTAATTTTTATACACTTAGATTTTTAAAAATTTATCAAGGTGTGCAAGTTGAAACAAAATACGATGAAACTTTTTGTATTTTTTGCCATTATTATTTTTTGGGCTTATTTCTCATTTCCTATTGAAATTTTACAAGTCAAAGATCAAAATGGTTTAGCCACAAGTGAATATGCTTATACCATAGAAGCTAAAGCTTATGTTCATAGTTATTTCACAACACTTGGTTTAACAGTGGGTGGGATTTTAATAGGAATAGTGTTTGGTTTTTTCCTAGCATTTTTAAGATTTTTAGAAATCCAAAGTTTAAATTTTATTATAGATGAATACATAGACATCATACGCGGAACCCCTTTACTTTTACAACTTTTGATTTTTTCAGTAGTGATTTTTGCTACTTGGAGTGATAATTTTTATGTGGCTATTATCGCACTTGGACTTAATAGCTCTGCTTATGTAGCTGAAATCGTAAGAAGTGGAATTCAAAGTGTAGACAAAGGACAAATGGAAGCAGCAAGAGCAATGGGACTTAATTATTCTGCTTCTATGAGACTAATCATCTTCCCGCAGGCAATTAAAAACATTTTACCTTCTTTAATGAATGAATTTATTTCTTTATTTAAAGAAACTTCAATAGTAGGTTATATTAGTGTTATGGATATTACCATGCAAAGTAAAAGCTTACAAGCAATCTATTACAACCCTAAACCTATTATTTTTACAGGACTTGTATATTATATAAGTGTTAAAATTTTAACACTTATCGCAAGAATTATAGAAGTGAGATTAAATAAACATGATTAAAATAGAAAATTTAATTAAAAAATACGGAGATTTAGAAGTCTTAAAAGATATTAGTGTTGAAGTACATAAAGGTGATATTATTGCTATTATAGGGCCTAGTGGAGGTGGAAAAAGTACTTTTTTACGCTGTTTAAATAAACTTGAAACACCAGATGGTGGTAATATTTATATCAATAATGTTAATATACTTGATAAAAAAGCAGATATCAATAAAATTCGTCAAAAAGTAAGCATGGTATTTCAACATTTTAATCTTTTTAATAATAAAAATGTTTTAGAAAATTTATGTCTAGCGCCAGTACAAACAAAAATCATGAGTAAAGACGAAGCAGTAAAAAAAGCACGAGAATTACTCAAAAAAGTTGGCTTAAGTGATAAAGAAAGCTATTTTCCTCACAAACTCTCAGGTGGACAAAAACAGCGTATTGCTATAGCAAGATCATTAATGATGAATCCTGATGTGATTTTATTTGATGAACCAACTTCAGCATTAGATCCTGAGATGATAGGTGAGGTTTTAAACATCATGAAAGAAGTGGCTAAAGAAGGTCTAACCATGCTTGTAGTTACGCATGAAATGGGCTTTGCAAGAAATGTAGCTAATCGAATTTTCTTTATGGATAAAGGCATTATAGCAGTAGATGAATGTCCTAAAATAGCATTTGAAAATCCAAAAAATGAAAGATTGAAAGAATTTTTAAATCAAGTTTTAAATCATTAAAATTTTTCAAAAGAGGCAAAATTTTGCCTCAAAGCTTCATAACTCACTATGCCTACGCTTGTAGCTAAATTTAAACTTCTACCACAATCTTTCATCGGTATGGTAATGGCATTTTCCCATTTTTTTTGCATTAAATCCATAGGTAAACCAAAACTTTCACTTCCAAAAAACAAAAAATCACCTTTTTGATAATTTACGTCAAAATAAGCTTGAGTGGTTTTAGTTGTTGCAAAGAAAAATCTATCTTGAAATTTTTCATATTCTTTTAAAAAATCTTCTAAATTATTCCATAATAAAGGATTTAATTTTTTCCAATAATCAAGCCCTGCTCTTCTAACCGCCTTTTCATCAATACTAAAAAGTGGATTAATAATATGCAAAGTAAATCCTGCATTAAAACACATTCTACCTATACTTCCTGTATTTTGTGGTATACGAGGCTCAACCAAGACTATATGAAACATCTTTTTCCTTAAAGTGGTGTCCCCAGCAAGGTTTAAACTATGCTATAAAATAGCTTATTTATAGATATTTTATACCAAAAAATTCACAAATAGGTATAAAATGGGTATAATTTGCTAAGAACATATATTTTTTATTTTCCAAAAGATACTTTAAAATATATTAGACAAAACTTAATTATCTAAATTATATCTCAACATCTTTTTCATTTAAAATATCTAAGGTGTCAAAACTATACCAGTTTTCATTTAGTAGATTTTTAGTTACCATTTCAACATCTTCCTTCGAAGCCTCTCCAAAAAAAACATGCTCATCAATATCACTATTTTCATCTAAAGGCAAACTAGCTTCTTTTAAATTAGAGCTTAAAAATATATCACTAATATAACCTATAATATCTGAAGATGTAGCATCTTTATTAATTAAAACATCAACTATAGGGGTTTGATTAGAAATTGCACTATTAATATCAACTCCTATTTTATATCCAGCACTTACCAATCCTGCAACAGCTAAAACCAATTTTAAAACTTTATTTATTTTAGCTAAAGAACTTCCTTTATCTACTATGCCTAAAAAACTTAATGCGTCTATAACACCTCCAAGCGTACTAAGTGCGATTGTTATATTTGTTATAATTGTAGCCGAAGCTCCGCCTATCATACCACCTAAAGCCCCACCTATAACTCCACCTGTATAAAAACTAATAAAAACAATCACAGCAGAAACAACAGGAGCTATTATAAACTCCCACCATTCCTTATCTTCTTTCACATAAAGATCATACATACTATCCCATAAAATAAACCATCTATCTTTTCTTCCATAAGGCATATTGCTTTCATTATTATAACAAGGCATCAATGAAATATTTTTATTAAAAAGACTATTCTGACTTCTCAAAACAACAGGCTCTTGATAAGCTATATTATTTAAATTAGAAAGAAATGCTAGAGGGTGAAATATATCGCCTAATTTAGAAACATTGATGTTATTGTTAAATGCACTTAAAAAATCAATATTAGATATTTTTTCAGGTACAATAAATACATTTTTATTTAATCTCAAGAACTCATCATAATATGGTCTTAAATTGTAATATCTACCATCTTCACTCTCTACTAAACTTGGCTTAAATTTGTCTTTATCCGGTAAAATAAAATTAGGTTTTATAAGCTCGTTATTAATTATATTAGATTTTACAAAAATATATTTTGGCTTACCATATCCAGGGACTATAGCACCATAAAAGCCATGTATTTTTTCAAAAGTAAGATCATGTAGATAATAAAAATTCTTTAACTCTTCTTTGTATTTTAAAAGATAGCTAGGGTTTGTAACAACATTTTTTCCATGAAAATCAAAACTAAACAAGCTTAAATTTTGTCTTTTCCTTATAATTTGACAAGTATCATGATATATTCCACTTTTATCTCCAGGGTCTCCTCTATACCACTCATAAGGGTTTTGACCTACAAAAAACTGATTTAACCCCAAATCCCCACTATTATGGTAATTATATGGAGCTCTAGAAGGACTTTTAATATCATAAAAATCAATTCCATAGGAATTTGGGAAGAGCGGGTGATAAATTCTTGTTTTTACAGCCCTACCTTTTCTTATTAATTGTTTATGCAGAAGCTCTACATATTTATGTACAAAGGTAGTTCCGTATAAAAACCAAGCTTGATAGCATTCTACATATCCTATGTCATTTGCATTCTGTGGATATTTAGCTCTTAAAAAATATTTTGGAGTTCTATATTTTTTATCAATCATTTATCTATATTTTCAATTTTTTCTTTTACCCAAGATTCCAACTCTTTTGGTATTTCAAGCCCACCTGCGCTTAGCCCAAAACTATATCCTTGTGCAACTTTTGCCGCTTCTATTCTTAACATATCATCTATTTGTTCTCGTTGTCTATCTATGAGTGCGGGTTTTTTCTTTTCAGTTTCTATTTGTGCTTGTATAAGTTTTATTTTCTCGCTATTAAGTTCGTTTTCATCGCCTTGCAAAATCATACCCAATGCTGTCGTTTGACTTTGTGCTACTATACTTTGTCCTACTAAAGATAGCGCATTCGCTAAAGTTTTAAACTGCTCTTCGTTTTTAATAACATCATTTTTTATGCTATCATCTAATATCTTTTTTAATTCTCCAAATGGGGATTTTTCCGCCAAGCTTAACTCTAAAATTTCGGGATATATTTTTTTAAATTGATTTAATCTTTGCTCATAATTCATCATTCAACTCCTTAATTTTATCTATATTGATCTCACATTGCTTATAGTGATAAAAAAGCTCACTATAAGCTTTTAATATATCTTTTTCATCTTGCACTATAGGTTTATGCGCTCTATCAAATTCTAAAAGCTCATTTGGTATTTGCACTTTTTGAATTTGTATTTTGGTTAATACTTGTGTTTTGCTCCCACAGCCTATCAAGCATAACATTAAAAAGCTTAGTGGTATTAGTTTCATTGCTTTTGGATATATAGTTTTTAACATCATCAACCCTTGTTTTGATTTGATTTTTTTGAGTATTTGCATGAAAGAGTGCTTTTAGCTCTTGCTCGTGTCTTGTTTTAAGCTCCTGAGTAATCCTCGTGAGTTCATTATTTACACTCAAAGCTAAATTTAAATCACTTTGACTTTTTTCTAATTTTGCTTGAGTACTATCAAGTCTTAGATAAAAATATCCTGCTAAGATTGCCATTAGAGCTAAAGCAATATAAAGTTTTTTATCTCCTAGGATATATGAAAATATAGAACTCATGCTAATTCATTTGTTATTTCTAATTTAATGTCTTCAAGATTTTTACCATGCATTAAATCGTAAAATTCTTTACAAGCTTGTCTGCTTTGTCCGACACTTTCATCGCTCTTAGTTAAACCTAGTAAAATACAACCTTTTGTATCTTTGTCTGTATTTCCCCAATGGATTAAAATGTGTCTATCAAAAGGTACATCATCGTTGTAGATATTTACAACGCTATCATCATCGTTTAAAACTTTAACTCCTGCTACTATCCTTTTACCTTTATCATTAAAACTAGATAGTGTATGTCTTTTTAGATTATAAACTCCAGCAGGAACTCTTAAGTCTTTTTCTCTTTCAATCCCTTCTTTATCTTCTTCTAAAGAAAAACACTCAAAAAGAATATTTTCTTTTTCATCTAAGACTTTAAACTCTCCTATGACACAAGTATTTCTTAAATACTTTCTAGTTAATTTTAGTTTCATTTTAATCCTTTAAAAAAACATTTAACCACATGGAATGTATTACACGCATGATAAAAAATAAAAGTCTTTACTTTAGAGCAACCAAGCTCACTCATAGCTTCTTTTAAAACTTTATCTGCTAGCTTATAATCATCTTTTGAATATGCTTTTTGGCATAAATAATCATGCACAATTGCTGCGCTAAAATACTCACTTTTATATGGAGGATAAATACTCCAAAAAATGCGTGGCACTGAAGCACCATCACTAATAAAGCCTTTTGGCACGATAAAATTTAAACCACACAAACTAACTTCAAATTCTTTTACAACTTCAAATCTATCTTTACCAAAAGGCTTAACTATAACCCTTTTAAGTGTTTTTCTTATCATCTTGCCTACCCTTTTCTTCTTCTTTTATATAAGTATTTGTTTTTAAAAAACCGCTTGAAAAATTCTTTATTTTCTCAACTGCAATATTGTAAATATCTACTTCAGCTATTGCTTTTCTTGTTTTTATACATTGAATATTAATCATTACAGAAAGGATTTCTCCTAAAATCAAGAAGCTAAAACTATAATCTACAAAATAATATAAAGCATCTATTTGCTTTGCACCCAAAGCAAACATAAAAGGTATTCCTAGCATTAAAAACTTTGACAAAAGATCAGAAAAGGTATAAGCCTTAACACTTTCATTTAAGGCTAAAGTTCTGCAAAAACCTACTATTGCTGAAAATATAAAAATAACAAACAAAGTAAAAGCTTGAGCTTCTTTAATACCAGTATATGCTAAAAACTGAAAGAAAAAAGCTAAGATAAAAGAACCTCCAAATAAAGCTATATTGGCTGAATTTTCTAAATGCGACATATTAATCCTCCCAAACAATAGCTTCTAAATCTTGTTCAGATTCAGCTTGTTCTATTCTTTCTTTTAATGCATTTGCTTTAAAGATAATTTCTTGGGTATGATAAGCTACACTTGAAGCAAATTTTAAAAAATCTTGTGGTGTAAAAGTTGCTTTTTTATCATTTATATCAATCCAAATGATTTCAGAAATTGAGTTAGTTTCACTTTGCATATCAAACATTAAATTAGTTGCAGCTCCAATGATATTTTGTTTGTCTTCTTTTCTTGTTTGAAAAGTATGCTCATTATAAACAAGTCCACTTTCTAAAGCTTCATCTCTTTTAGTTTGAATTTCATGTTTTTTCTTTTCTTTTAAAACATTTAGTTTTTCATCTTCTTGTGAAATTGCTAGTAAGTACTCAAAATATAAATTCTCATTTTTATTTGCTAGACAGTGTTCTTTAACCGCTTTAGTACCATTTTCAATTTCTTGTGGTGTGATGTCATCTGTATATATGATATTACCATTATCATCTTTTATTTCATTTGCAGGCCTATTTATAAATGCTATTATCATTTTATTTTCTTTATGAAAATTAATAATATCATTATTTAATTCTCTATAAACAACTCCATTTTCTTTAGTAATTATCATAATTTCCTCCATTATTTAATAATTACACCTTTTTCAACAATAGTATTAGGTGTTATGTTAGTATCTATAACTTTAGAATCTACACTAGAACCTCTTGCATATAAAGATGCAACAATATATCCTCCGCCACCTCCAGCAAAAAATATATAAGAGTTTGATGTATCTGTTACTCGTATCTTTGGATTTTTTATATTTACCGCTTGAATCCTAGAAGCTTCAAATGAAGCAAATGCTATACATCTTTTTGCTACTACATCAAGATTTATACCTTCACAAATAATATCAGTTAGATTTGATGCATATACAATAGTTATAGTAGATTTAGGAATATTAATCTTAATACTATTGGTAGGCATATTATATGAATTTAATGACATTGATGTAGTATTCAATAATAATAAAAGTTGTAAATCATTTAAAGTACTAAATGTGTCTTCAAAATCTATTTTAGGATTAGGACATACTAAACAAGCAAAATGACTACTAACAAGTATGTTATATACTTTAGATTTTGCTTTTGTAAGTCTTACCTTGATAGATGACCCAGATATGTTTAAAAAAGTTTTATAACCTGAATATACACAATGCCCAAAATCATCTTCATAGTCATCTCTTATATCAAAACTTATATTCGGCGCAAGCATAAATGAATTATTAGTAGCATATATAAGTTTGGCTAGTCTTTTTCCTGTGGTATTTCTAAATTTTAAGTTACTCATAATAGGAGCTATAGAATTACTTAAATGTATAATATAATCTTTACTATCAGCTAATTCAATCCATTCATCCTCTGATTTAATATCCATAAAAAGTAAATTACAACTAACTAATCTCAATTTTTCCCACTTATAACCTCTTTTTAAAGTAACTGTTACTCTAACTTCTTTTAAAGCTATATATTTAGCATAATAATCACAGCACTCTTGTATGGTTGTGAAATCCCCTCCTACTCCTACAGTTTTGCTTTCTACTCGTGTTAATAAATCAGCTTTATTTTCTAAACTTTCCTCAATACCTGCAATATCACCTTCGTTTTTTTCAACTCTTTCTTTTATCCCATTAAAATCTATTTGCGTTAATTTTTCATCTATTGAAGCTATCCCTTGTGTTTTAGCTTCTTCTATACTACTTAAGGCGTTGTCTTTGCTTGTTTCTATAGAAGATATACTTTCATCTTTACTAGTATTAATATCAGATAAAGAGCTAGTTTTAGCTTCTTCTATACTACTTAAGGCGTTTGTGTTTAAAGATGTAAATTCTTGTATTTTTTGATTATAATTAGCATTGAATGCATTTATCAAATTATCTATATTTGCTCTTGAAATATCTACAAAATTTTTAAGTTCATTAGCTTTTTCATCAATTGAGGCAATAACTCCTGTGCTATCATTTATTACCTTATCACTAACTTCATTCATTTCTTGCAATATTTCATCACGCAAAGCTTTTAATTCTGTCTCATAGATTAACTTGTCATTGCCTAGCTCTTTTTTAGCAACTTCGGCTAGTCTCCCCAAATCTTCATTAGCTATTAAAGCTCTTTGATTAAACCTATCATAACTTTGCTCAAAATGTATTTTATATCCTTCACATTTTGCAACAAGCTCATCAAATTTAACAATAGCTTCATTTTTTGCTGTTTCTATGGATGAGATTACTTGCTCACCTTTTGCTTCTAAAGCTTCGTGTAAACCTTGTACTTTATTTTCTAAATCACTTTCTAAATTCGCAATTTGTTCTTTGAAATTTTTTATAAGCTCTGAATATGATTTAATGTCGTTTTCAAATTCTTTGTATAAAGCAATAACTTCTTTTAACTCTTCTAAACTCTCTTTGGTTTCTAGTAAAAGATTATAAGCTTGTATTATTTCTTTATACTTTATGCCAACATCATATTTTATTTCCTCCAATTTTTTGACACTATCTATCATTTCTTGATTTAATCTTTGATTTTCAAAAAAGATAGTATTTATTTTATTTTTTATAATTTCGCTTGCATCTAAAACTACTTTACTAGCTTGCGATGAAAGCTCGTTTACTTCTTTTTTTATCTGCAAAAGCTCTGGCTTTAGTCCCCTAAGCTCATCAGCACTATAGTTTAACTCTTGCACCAAATCTTTGCAATGTTCTAATTCTCTTAAAATATCATCTTTTATTTTTGAGCTTAATTCAAAATATTCTTTTGATAATTTTGTATTATTTGTAGCTTCTGTGATAATGGCTTCTAGATCTATCTTCATACTTTCATATTTAGATAAATCATCTTTTAAGCTTTCAAATACAGGTTTATTTTCTTCTATAAAGCCTTTTATAAGCTCAAGTTCTTCTTTAGAACTTGAAAAATCATTATAAGCTTGCTCTATAAAACTAAAACGCTCTTGCATAATGCTAAATTTTTCATTAACACTAGAAAATTTAGTATCAAAATCTTTTTTATTTTCGCTAAAACTAGTATATATTGTTAAAACTTCTTGTTTTAGTTCTAGTGTTTGTTCATGTAAAGAATTTACGCTCTCTTTTAAACCGACAATTTCATCAAGTCTTGTATTGTCTAAAGCTCTAGCTATAGTATCAATTCTTAATAAAATTTGATTAATTAATTCTAGCTTTTCTTTACCTGTTTTCAATTCAGCTAAACTTACCATTTTACTCCCCTGTATAAAAATCGCTATCTTTTATTCTTCTTTGGCAAAATAACAACAAATCATCCATTGCTTCAAGCCATTTTTTAGTGTCCAAATAAGCTATAAAATCTAAGTTTGTAATACTTTTTTCATAATCATCATAACTCTTTGCTCTGATAAATTTTTTATATGTATCACAAGTGTGCATTTTCAAGCTCCTTTCCATCGTTACTAATATAATCATTGATAATTTCATTGCAAAGCTTTAAATACATCACATTTTCGCCTTTGCTCATCAAAAAACATACATAATTAATAACAGCGTAGCAAAGGCTTTCATCTATCATTAAATGTTCTTGTTCATCTTCAAAATTTGGCTCATCAGGGACTATCAAAAATGCATTGTTTCTAGTGTTTCTTAAGACCACTTGATCATCTTCTCTTATGGTTTTAGTGAGTACACTAGGCTCACATTTGCCACAAATATAATAAAAAGCCTCCATAATATAGGCTTTTATAAATTTATCATCAACACTAGTTCTTTCTTTGGACATTTTCTTTAAGATAATATCCCTAACTAATACACTTTTCATTTTTTAAGCTTTAAAGCTCCACCTTCTACGCCACTAAGCCCAACACCTATAGCAAATGCATCAGCATTTCTTACTTCTAATGTGCTTTGAGTGTAAAATCTTTTTGCTTTTGCTGTTGCATCAGTAGGTACATCTTCAATAAAAGTAGGAATGTAAAGCCCGTGTTTCATAAACTCAAAATCACCTGCTATTAAAACATCACCTAATCCATATTTAGGGCTTAATAGTCTATGTAAGTGAAAATTGATTGTTCCAAAATCTGTCTCAAGGCTCATAACATTTCCAACTAGATTTTTCTCATTTCCAAAAATCCTAGTAGCGAGTTTATTAATAGCCGGTTTTAAACTAGCTCCTAAAAATACATCTTTAGGTGTAGCACCACTATCCCAAATGCTTTGTAAAATTTGACTTAATTTATCTTCAGTAAGCAAGCTAGGAGTTCCGCTCCAATCTTTTGCTTCATCAAATGCTAATACATTGCCTCTTTTTCCACCACTAAAGCTTGTTTCTCCTTTTGCTATATAGTGAAACAATCCTGCCATTTCTCCACTTACACCATTTTGCGCTTGAATATGCTCTTTAAACACTGATTTTTTAACATCACTATCACGACCTAATCCAAATAAAGCATATTCTATATCTCTTTTATGCTCTTTTGTCTTTTTACCAACTTGATATTCCATCTCATTACCACCATATTGTTTAGCTTTCATTAAAGCTGTGGTAACTGAAACTTCTGTAATAAAAATTTGTGTTGCATTAGATGTTTTTTGAGTTGTGTTTTTTGTTTCGCCATTAAATTTACTTAATTCCAAATTAGCATTTTTCTTTGGGTCTGCTAATGTGTCTGTAAGCCAAGAATGCAACAGTGGGCTTGTAACACTTGATGTGCCTATTTTGTTTAAAAGTGGTGTCTCGCTTGCACCTATTTGTATAATCTTTTCATATACGCTAGGTTTTAATTTAACATTTTGTGTTGCTGGTGGGGTAAAGTCCATAGATGACAAAGCCATTTTAAAATCTCCTTTGATATTTTTTGGAGATTTTGACAAAAATGGCTATTTCAAAACTAGTATATTTTGAAATAAATTAAAAAAACTTTTACCTTCTTAATAAGTTACCCCACTTTTCTTCATATTCATCATAATGTTTATAATAATCAAGCCTAGAATTAAACTTTTCTTCTATACTTTTATAAATACAAAAACCATTTGCTTTATCTAGTTTATAGTTTTTTCTTGAAACGCTTTCAGCAAATAACATATACTCCCATTTTTTAAAACAAACTATTTCATAATCTTTTGCTAGAAATTTCCTAAGCTCTAATAATTCTTCATTGCTAAGTCTTCTTTTAAAGCTTAACTCGTTTTTATGTTCTAAATCATACTTTAAAGCTTTAATCTCATTTTCATACTTTAGCTTTTGCTGTTTAAGTTGAGATTTATAACCTAAGCTCTGTCTAAAAGCTAGTTTTTGCATTTGTTCTTGTTCTAAGTTTTTTAAGCATTTTTCCATTTCATTAAAAGCTTTGATAAACTCAACTTTGAATTTATAGGCTTTTTCGCCTGTAAAACCCATAACAAGTAAAGAAAAACCATCACGAGTTAGGTTGTAGCAAGGTCTTAACTCGCCTTTTTTATCTTTATATTCAACCGCCTTAAAATTAAGGGCGTTAAACTCATCTTGTGGTAATTCATTAATTTTTGCTATAATATTATCGTGGCGTTTATTAAAAACTGCCGCCACACTTAAAGAGGTAGTCGTTACTTGGTCGTTGGCTACCTCCAACTCTACACCTACGCCATTAATTACAGCTAATTTTTCCATTTTTTCCCTTTGTTTTGATTTAAAACAAATAAATCATTTGTTTTATGAGTAAATTATAACATCATTTAGTTATATTGTCAATAATTTTATAAATATTTTAGTTGTTTTTTTGTAAAATAATAAATATTTTATTTGTAAAGGTGTTAAAATGAATTATGATGAATTTGAGAATAAATTAAAATCAATCAGTTTAAGCAAAAAAGATTTTTCTGAAATGGTTAAAATGAGCTATACCGGCGTAACCAATTGGAGACAAACAAATTCTATACCCGGCTGGGTAAATAGTTGGCTTATTAATTATGAAAAAGCAAAAGTTTTAGATGAAATTTCAAAATCTATAAAACCTTTTATAAGATAAATATTGAACATAAATAATTAAAAATAACATTTTTGTTGTTTTATGCAAAATTACATTTTATTTCATATATTTATTATATTTCATATATAATATAATTTTTATTATAATTGTAATATAATTTTTATAGTTTATAAGCTAATACAAAGGAAGGATTATGTATAGCATACAAGAAGCTTACAGTCAAGCAAAAGATATTCAGAAACATAATGCAGACAAAGCTGTTGTTGTATCTTATTCAAACTATAAAGGATATTATCCGCAAATGCAAAATACGGATTTACTTCTTGTGCAAAATACTTTGCACTTTATACAACAAAGCAACAGAAATTTTAAAAAAAATGTAGAAGTTAAATATGCGAATTGATGGTGATAATAATAAATTGATTCCAACTAAAGGATTAAATTTAGAGGAATTAGGAAAAACAAGCTTAGAAGCTTTTGAAAAAATAGGCAGAGTAATGGCAGATATTGAGCTAAATAAGCAGCAAACCGCTCTAGCTCAAATCGAAGCCACCAAAGAGGATAATCAAAAGCAATATGAATTTGCAAAAGATAAATTAAACAAAGATAATGCAAAATGGCATAAATCTATGAATATAGCAAGCATTGCAGTTTTTATTCTTTTAATTGTTGGGCTTTATCTTATTATATTTACTGATAAAATAGATATAGGGCTGGGTTTACTCAGTACAACAGTAGCAGGAGTATTTGGATATTTAGCAGGAGTAGGTTCTTCGAAAACAAGCCAATAAGAATAAATAATACCTATCCGCATTTTTTATTACTTTTTAGGTATTATAGTTCATTTACTACGAGTATATTTTAATCTTAATACTACACGAATTTATGATATAATTAATTAAAGGTTGGTTAGCAAATTGTCCGAGCTAACCGCAAAAAAACAATCGGTGAAAGTGTTGTTTTTATCCTTTATATCTTTCAAAAGCCGTAATTATAAAAGTTCTTTTATTTCCTTTATATTCACTACTTAAGCCTATGATATAATTTTTCCAAAACAATTAATTTTGTTTTTAGCTTTGTTTGTTAGAATTTTAATTAAGAGTTTAAGGGCAGAATCTCGCCCTTTGTAATTGTGAAAGATGTATATAAACTTTTCACTTCTCTTATTGTAATTCATAGCTTGTAACTATCCATGCATTTGTTTTATCTCCCTTCCAATTATCTTTTATACCGACAACTTTATTATCAAATTGTATTCTAATTCTACCCTTATTATCTTTTATCAATTTGCCATTTTTAATAATTTCAGATATTAGCTTTAAATCTAGATCAGGGTGTTTATCGATAATATGAGCTAAACCATAGCCTTTATGTTTTATCTCATCTGTTACTTCTCCCCAAACCAAATCAATATCCCCTAAGTCTTTTCTATGAAAAGCACCTGCTACTTGTCCTTGTTTTTCAATGAGTAATTTTTGTAAAGCACCCTTTCCATCATGGTAATACTCTGCATAATTTTTTCCAAATTCTTTTAAAGGCTTGATGTTTAATTCATTTTCTATTTTAGAACGCATTAGATCAGGTATATCAGCTTTTTTACCCTTATGTGTCTTTTTTTTAGCATTGAGTATAAATTCTCTAGTGACAACATCTAAATTACCCATAACATCAAGATTATAGTCTTTATTCTCTTTTAAAAAATTATCAAATCTTTTCCATTTATCCTCATCATTCTCTTTTTGATTTTTGATTTTTTCATCAAGTTTTTCTTTAACACTTTTCTTGTTTTTCCTATCCTCCTTTAATTTCTCAATTAAGTTTTCTTTAGGCTTATCTTGGGTAGAATGTTTGAAAGAATGCTGTAATAAACCGCCTTCCACATTGGTAGTACTTCCTTTAGTGGTTGCAGGAGTTGGCGTACCTGTCAGCATTTCTTTATTTCTACGATTTAATCTCTCCAAATCTTTATCTTTTGTTTTATTAATGTGTATAATTTTGCCACTATCTTTTTTTATGGCTATATTACCAACCTTATTATCTTTTAAAGGTTTAGCTATTAATGCCACCTCATCATCATAGTTTTTAAAAAAATGCGTAGGATTGTCCTTTATCTCTTTAATCACCCTAAATACATCTGCTTCATTTTTAAACATTTCAGGGTGTTTTTTAGCCATAGCTTTTAAATTCACTACCCATTCATCTTTTAAAATTCCTGTAACATTATTAATCCATTTTTCTACATTAAATTTAGCAGTATAATCACTTTTAGCATATTTAGGATCAGGCTTGTCCATATAAAAGTTATCGCCTTTGATAAGCCCTTCTTTTATTAGCGTATCTTTTAAAATTTTGTTTTGCTCTTTATCTACTTTAATATAATTATCCAAAGCATCTTTAAAGATTTTACTTTGTTCTGGATTTGATATTTTTATGTTTTTGAGATTTTTTATAATCTGCTTGTTGGTTTTAGCAAGTTTTAATGCATCTAATATTTGATTTCTTAACGCTTGCTCTTTAGCACTTTTCATAAAAGGAACTAAAGCATGTATTCTAGCAAAAGAACCGCTTATTAATATTCTATCAAAAACCCCACTAAATGTTGTGGCTATTGAAGAATTTGTTTTTTTGCCACTACTAGCTAAAGCCGTCATTATTAAGTCTTTATTGTTTTGATAAATTTTTGCATAAACATTTACTACTTCTTTTGCATATTTTAAGTCTTTACTTACAAATTCTACATTATCCATATCTTTTGCTAGGCTCTTAAAATCATATCCTATATCTTCAATTCTATGTTTTGCTAGTAATGCATTAAAAACATGTTTTTCATTTGCTTTTCGCTCTGCTTCATTCATACCTTCAAAAGCTCTTTTTAAATCCTTATCTTCATTGATATTTCTAGCACCATTAGCTATTCTTTGTGCGAGCGCTTCGGGCGTTTCTTGGTCTTTTATTTTTCCTAGATAACTATTATTAAAATTTTCTTTTAACGCATAGTTTTTATTAGCATCTTCTAAAATCTTCCTTGCTAGTTCTTTATCACTTGCATTTTTTATCATAGTTTCATCTAAAGTATCTTTTACTAGTCTATAAGCTTCTTTAGTATTATATGTCTTGTTTCCTGTGGCTAATTGCTTATTTATAGCACTTCTTAAGTTAAATATTTGCTCAGCACTTAAGTCTTTATCAATAGCATCTTCTAGAAAGCTACTAATATTTGTTTTTATATCTTGCTCTAAAAAATTGTTGTTTTTAAACTCTTCAATCTTTGCTAAATCTTCTTTGCTTAACCTTATTGAGCCGTTGTTAAGCTCATCTATACTTTTTATAGCTTGAGCATATTCATTATTAATTCTTTTTTTATAAGAGCTATTATTTTTTTGCCAAGCCTTAACATCAAACTCCCCACTTAAACCAGTTTTATTCTTAAACATCTCATCTTGTTCTTTAACTATGTTTAAAAAAGAAATGCTAGCATCTTTATCAGCTTTTAAAACATCATCTAAAAAACTACCTATTTCAGGATACGCTTGTGCTGCTTTTAGTAGTATTTCTCTTCTTTGTGTAGTGGGGTAACCCGACAAAGCATTAGAAATATTTTTTAAAATAGCACTTGTTCTTTTAGCACTATCTTGTATAAATTGCGGATTGTTTTTGTTAAGTCCTTGCTCAACAAGGTTTTTTAATATTTCTATTGTAGGTTTTCCATTTTCTAAGTATATTGGGTTTTCTTTTAATATTAATTCATCAATTTGGGCTTTATTTTCCACATTTTTTGTAAGATTGTTAAAAATTGTTTCAGCATTTTGCAAGCCACCATCACTAAACTTGCCAACTATGGGAATATCTTTTTGACTGATTTTATCAATAACTCTATTTCCCTTAACAGCTATCCCATCTATCATATCTTTGCCAACAGCTGACCCTGTTTTTGCCATAGCGTATGTATTTTTTAAAGCTCTTGCACCTTTAGCTACTCCGGCTAAAGCTGCATCTCCAACTAAAGAAAGTCCAGCATTTTCCCCCATAAGCATAAGAGCTTCTTTTAAATTTGCTTTCTGATTTGTATCTTTTGTGTTCCCATAATAATCATATCCAGCTCCTAAAGATGCACCTAATGCACCCCCAGCGACCATACCAACTCCACCACCTAACATACCACCGCCAATTGCACCTGCTGTTCCTAGTGCTACACTAGCACCATTATCTCTAATCCCACGATATAAGTCACCTATTAGGCTTCCTTGAACCTTAGCATAATTGCCTTTTACATCTTTAACCCAATATGAACCATCGCTATCTTGTAAAAGTTTTCCTCTTCCGGATTTTTGAAGCTCATCTCCTAAATCTCTCATAAACTGATTGCTTTTTCTCGCCACTTCGTTATCATCAGCAAAAATAGGTTTAGAAGCATTAAATTGAGATTGTTTATCTAAAATATAATCACTTAAATCATCAGCATTCATTTCCTGATTATTTTCATAATCATACAAATCTCGCTTGTATTGACTAATATGCCCGAGTGGATTTGTTAGATTTTGGTCTTGTATATTATATATTGAGATATTATTTCTATTTTGTGTAATTGCTTTATCTATGTCATTTCTTAACTCATCTAAATAATCATTCTTATCTTTATTATCCTGCTGCAAAAAAGCTAAAATATCACTTTCTCTTGGTTTTTCTTTTAAAAATTCTCTTATGCTCATTTTACTAATCCCTCTTTTCTTAGTTCTTCCAAGCTTACTTGTTTTCTTTTTCCTACGCTGTTGATTAAAATAACATTTCCATTAGAATCAGGTTCAGAAATTTGTGCCTCAAAGCCTCCTAAATTCACATCATAAAATTTTTGATTATTAGCAAACGCTAATAAGTTATGAGAATTTTGCGGAGCCTCTTTTGTTTTTTGGTTTTCTACTGTAATTGCTTTTTTGCTAGGTTTGTCATACTTTCCATCTTTAATATAATAAATCTTAAGCTCTTGTGCTAAACCCTCTCTAAAATCTTTTAAATCTTTTTGTCTTTGCTCTTCATAAAGATGATTAATGTAAGGATTTTTTAAATTAGAAATCTTTGCCATTTGCTCATCATAGTAAGCATTAATCTTAGCCTCATTAACAGCTATATAATCTCTTGTTATTCTTTCAAATTCTTTAGCATTTATAGTTTGTGGTTTCCAAGCTGAAGGCTCTTTATAAATTTCATCATGCCTTGTTCTATTATAGGTTGTATCTCTTCTAACTTTTTCATTATAAATACTATCACTCATAAATTTAAACAAATTATCTTGTTCGTTATTTATATTATTTGCACCAAAAAGTCCTTTTATATTTTGCCATGTTCCACCCAAAAGCCCCTGTCCATCATAATAAGAATTACCACCACCTTTTTTTATAGTATTAAATCTTTCTTCTATTGCTTTTATCTCAGGATTTGACTTTGTGTAACTTGGTAAATTAACCATTGCTTGCTTTTCTAAAAAATCATATTCTCTTTGTCTTTTTGTTTGCTCTAAATCTATTTTTGATTTTTTTAAAAGCAAATCTTGTAAAGCTAAATTATTCTTTATTCTATCTTGCTCCATAGCATACTCAAAAGCTCTTTCCTTTTGCAATAAATTATTATTTAAAAAAGCATTATTAATCTCATTTTGTTCTTGTCGAGCTTTTAATTCTTCATCTCTTTGCGCCAAAAGTCTTCTTTTGTTTTCTTCTTCTCTATATTGTTTCATACTATCGTATAAAACTCCACCTACTTTTCCTGCATTTTGGATTACACCAAGACTTGGGTTAAATACTACTTGCTGTGGGTTATAATATGCCATTTTTCAACCTTTATTTGATATCTAAAATAAAGGATTTAAGGTAACCCCTTAAATCCATAAACTTTAACTAGCCCAAACTTCTTTTAAGTTATTTTCTCTATTTTGTCTTCTTCTAAGCTCCTCTTGTGCTAAGTATTTGTTAAAATTGTAAGCATCTTTTTGAAGCTCAAAATTCTTTTTTGCCATTTTTTGTTGTTCATATCCGCCCCAAAGTCCTCCGGCAAGCCCACCAAGGTCTATAAGCCTATCAAAATTAGTTCTTGCTCCATTTTTTGCTATTTCTTTATTCCCCCATTTACTAAAATTATCAAAACCTTTACTTAGAAAATCAGTAAATGAAAAACTATCAACCTTATTCATTAAATGCCCCTCTTTAAGCTAAAGATAATAATTCTTTTCCTAAATCAATATTAGAAATATCATCACCTTTTTTTATTTTTGAGTTAAAATCACTCTCGCCACCTGCGTAATTTGATCTAGGTAGGCTCTCATCTGCCTTTTTACCAATATCTTTTTTATAAACCATAGCCAAAAGTGTTCTCCAGCTTTGTAAATCTCCACTTGCTAATCCACCAAGTTTGTTTGCTAATTCTCCCATAGTTTTTAAGTCAGCATTTGGATACTCTTTTCTAATTGTTCTTTCAACCTCCATGTATTTAGCACGCAAGCTTTCTTCCTCATCTTTTTGCTTAGCTTTTGCTTCTAATTCATCTAGTTTTTTAAGCCTTTCATCAATTCCATCAAGCCCTAATTGCTTTAAATACTCTTTCCTTTCTTCTTCTTCTTTACTTGGCTTATTTTTATTATTAAGTAGTGCTAAGCTTTCTTTTAAGGTTTTAATTTCATTTGCTTGCTCTTTTAAAAGTTTAGATAAATCTTGATTATTTTGTTCATCTTGTTCTACTTGCTCTACTTCTTGTCCTTCCTCTTTGTTTTGAATGGTTTCTTCATTGTCATTAAGTGAGTTTAAAAGTTCATTTAAAGCATCATTTTCATTCATTTGTTCATTCATCATCTTCTTCCTTTAGTAAATTTATTATCGTGTCTAAAAAAGCCATTTGCTCTAAAGCTTTTAGCCTATACTCTGCTGTTTGTTGTTGGTTTTTTGCCATTGCAAAACATTCTTGGTATTTTTTATCTATAAAATCAACTAGCCTCTTACCTCCTTTTGTTTGTTGTATATCAAAATTTAAATCCAATAAAATCTTCATTGCATACCCTTGTTGAAAGCAAATAAAGAATTGACATTTTTTATCCCCAAAATAGGTAAAAGTTCTTTAACTAACTCTTCATTAGCTTTAACAATTCCATATGCACTTTGCATATCCCCTATACTCATATACATTTGATAAAGTTGTGAAAATACTTGCATACTTGCTTGAAGTCCTGCTCTTCTAACTTCTTTATTCATAGCTCCAGTACCTGTTTGTATATTAAATCTAAAACTAGGTATATCCTCTCTTGTAAACCCATTAAAAAATTCATCATTTCCATACTTAAATACTAGTTTTGCAAATCTATCAAACAAAGGCTCTACAAAAGTCTCATTATATGATCTAATATAATCTGCACTTCTTCGACCACCTTCTTGTGCTTTTATGCTAATTTCAGTAGCAGTTTCATTTTGTGCAGTTTGCGCGCCGTTATTTTGTGGGCTAACACCAGTAACCTCTGTGATTTCACTCTCTAAGAGTTCTAAATTAACTCCCGAGCTACTTATATTCGGTGTTGGCAAAAAACCAACACTTGAAGGCTCTGTAAGATATATTGGCTTGCCAACAGTCTCTAAGTCTTCTCTTGAAACTCCGGCAGATTTTTGAAGTATTATTTTTGGGTTTAATGCACTTCTCATTGCATCTATTAAAAGATTTCTTGTGATATTTATTTCTTTTTGCAAAGACAATGCACTTGACATAACAGGTTCGCCATAAGCACACACATATTCTTCATTGTCTATTGTTTTTAATTGTGGAAGCATTGACCCCCAAACAAAAGGCTGTCCATCTTCTAAAACCACATCATCGCGCAACAATTCCTCTTCTAAAAGTGTTGAAACAACCCATTTATCATCATCTTTTTTCACATAAATATCATATAACTTAACCTTTTTAAACTCTTCATTTTTGTCAAAATGCGCATCTATATTTGTCTTTTGATAAAATCCTAATTTTTGCCTTTGCTTAATTTGTGCATGTGAAAGATAAATCTCATTTACGATAAAACTAATATCATCATTATTTAAAGCATTTGGATCAAAATAAACCTCATCTATACCAACTCTTTCAATACGAGGCATACCCTTGTGCCAAGTTACTTTTGCTATTGATGTTCCTGTTGTTAAAACATCTAAAAATAAAGGCTGAAAGAGCTTAAACAAATTAATTTCTCCTGTATAAAAATCTAAAGCTCTTTGCCACATAGCTATAATTTGCTCATCTGAATTAATATAACTTTCAATATCTGCCATTCTCTCACTGTTAAAATACACATCATTTAAAGCAGTTATTAAATATTTAATTTTTGCATTAATCTTTGGTATAAAGATGCAAGATTTGTTTCTTTTTTCATAAATTTCTTTTTTTTCATTTTTTAATAAATATGCATCTTGCAAGGCAGAAAAATAAGGCTTGTATTTTTCATAAGCATTTTTACTTTCACTTATAAGTTTTACTAAATATGTAATTTTTTCTTCTTTATTTTTCATTATTAATTCTCCATATGGTAACTTTACTAAGCTTTGTTAGCTTAGCAATATCATCATCACTCACACCTTTTTCTTTTAAAATTTTCACCATTTCTCTCTTGTATTGCTTTTTAGAAATATTTCTAAAACCCCCAAAAAGATCTAATATCCACTTAGCCAAAATTATTTTTATAACATCATCTTCTTTCTTAGCTAACTCTTTAATTTTAAGCGGATCTATATTCTCATATACCATTAAAAACTCACCAGCCATCATAACTCCAATCTTCACTAGTATTGTTTTTTGGGTGCAATTTTTCAAAGAAAGTTAAAGCTAAAGCATCACTAGTATCAGGGCTTTTTCCGTAATCTTTTTTTATCTGTTCTTTTGCCTTTATCTTTAAAAGCCCCTTATCAGAATACTCATATTCAATCATGCGTAAATCTTTTTTTAGCTCATCATCTTTGATAATTTGCATATGTTTTATGTTTTTAGCCAAAGTAAAATACATTTGTGCTCTTTTGTTTAAGTATTCATTGCTAGTTGCAGAATTTGCAGAATTTGCCTCAAATACAGGCAAGCCATAATCACTCAATATATCATATACACCAACTCCAAGCCCACAAGTATCTATAAAAATACCTCGTGGCTTTTCCTTGTCTTTATTAAATTCTGCTAAAACAACATTTGCTAAAGCACTAATACTAAGCCCACTATATTTTTTAATTTCATCTACAACAAAACCTTTTCTTTTGACCAAAACGCTCTTATCATCTCCATATCTTGCTACATCAAGTCCCCATATATTGTCTCCTTGCATTTTTTGCATATCAAAACTAACAACATTCATACTTTTTTCAATATCACTTAAAGCAAAAAGTTCTGCACTAGAGTTATCTATAAAGTCTCCATAAATTTCTTGTTTAACTACTTCGCTATCTTCTCCGCCTACTTCTTCGATTAGCTCTTTGATTTGATCTTTACTCAAAAAAGGATTATCATAACTTGAGAACTGAAAATGTTTCCAATTTTCATCACTTAATTCTTTTTTACAAAGCTCATAAAAAAGATTTTTTCCTTTAGGAACTCCACCTATAATCGCTCTTGATTTAGGATTATCAAGCAACATAGGGCGTATGGCGTTGTACCAAAGATACTCCCCTTTAGAGCCTTTTAAGATAATTCCTGCTTCGTTTAAAATTACCAAATCATAGCCAAAGCCTTCTATATTTTCAGGTCTTTCAGCACTTCTCATATGAAGCACAGCATTATTTAAAATGAGTTTTTTATCTTGAACGCTCCAAGAATAAAATTCTTTTGGGAGTTTTTTTAGCTCAGGCATAAAGTAAAGCTCGAAATAATTTTGTAAGTTGCTTTGAACCGTGTCAACCCAAAGAACATTTAACCCCATTAAAAGATTTTCTATTACATATTTTGCACTTCCTCTTGTAAAACCCAATCTTCTCCCCTTTGCTACAGTTATGAAGCGTGGATTTTTATCATCAAAAACTTTAAGTTGTGCCGGAGTGTAAGAAAAATCAAGTTTTAATTGCATTTAACTTCACTTCTTATGATTTCTATTTTTTGAACACTATCACTAACCACTTCTTGTTTATCTACATAACCATGATTGTTTTTAAGCAAAAACATGCTTATGCTAGGAGTGTAAGTGCCTATCAAAGAATGATCTATTATAGAGCTAGCACATCTTTGTTTAGCCATTTGAATAATTTCTCCAAATTCTGCATCTTTCTCCCAAATACTAAGAGTTTTTGTCGTAACACCTAAAAATACAGCTAGACTTTCTATTGTCTTTGGCGCATAAATAGTTTTTTCTTTTGTTTCAGCAAGTGGTGTATTTGTAGCAAAAAACTCATCAACTTTTTGCTCTAACTCATCTTTTGTTAATACTTTATTGCTCATAAGATAATCCTTCTTTAAAATCATATTGGCTAATTTCTAAATCCAAAAAAGCCTTTTTAAAAGCAACAATTTCATATTTCCCTTTTAACACGTTCTTATCATTTTCAAACAGCGCATCCAATACGGCTTTTACGATATTATCTGCATCACCATGCTTTTTATTGTTAAAACCTATTTTTAAAGAAAACTCGTATTGCTTTTTAGAGTCAAAAGCTTGATTAGGGCTTATTCCATTTTGCTTTCTAAACTCAATTTGCAAGAGTTTTTTAAAATCTAAATACTTAAGATAATCTTTGCAAACAAACTTGGCTCTTTGAGTTGTTCTTTTATAAGGCACAGGGTTATTTTTAAGCTCTAATTTTAAAGAATAGCTCATCGTATTACCTTTTCTTTATTTTTGCTTAAATAATTAAAATTGGTGTCGGTTTTTTCTTTTAGTTTTTGAGAAAACTTTTCCAAATTTTGCAAGTGCAATATTTTTTCTTCTTCTTTTGTTTTTTGATGGCAAAGTTCCGTTTTTAATTCTATCTTTTGAATATCCAAGCTCAAATCTTTACCAACTCTATGCTGGTTTTTAAACATGAAGTCTATAAGCGCCTCTTTAAAATACCCATCTTCCACTAAAGACCCATCGTGATATGTTAATTCTTTAAAGCCATTTATACATATTAAACAATCATTTGAACTATTTTCAAGTTTTACTTTATTTTTGAAACTATCATAAGCAAAATATTCATATGTAAAATCATTTTTATATAATCTAAAAAAAGCTCTTGACTTGTAATTTCTAAAAAGCCATTTTAAAAAACTTTCTTTATTCTCAAATCGTTCTTTAAACTCAAGTTGTGCTATCTTGCAAACAATTCTAAGTTTTTCATAAGTAGAACCGATGATTTTTTCACTCATACATGTCTCAAAATAATAATCTAAAAAAACATGTATATCTTTGACATCTTTTAAATATCTGCCCACTATATCCACCGCTTGAGCTTCATTAAGCTCTAACAAATTCATTAAAATTTTAACTTTTTCTTTCATTTCACCCTCAACTAATACTTACTACATCAATATATTTTTGTTCTTGACTATCTTCAAATCCATAATAATCCATCAAAGAGCTCACCACACAAGCTTCAGCCTCTTTTTTTCTAACTTTAAAAGCATTTTTTCTTAATGCATTTTCCTTTGCATATTTAAGCCAAGTATGTAAGCTACCAGCAACAGAAGCCATTTTTTTGTTGCCTCTCTTCCACTGTCTAACATCCCAATACTCTATAAAATCTTCAGCCAAACTCTCATCAAAGCAAGTATTGTGTTTTTGATTAAAGGTATTAATCTGCTCCATTAGATCATCTACACTAGGTTTTTTAAATTTACCCATGCTAAACTCCTGTGTTTTTAAAGCTCCAAAATCAACAACAAAAAAAGTTCGCGTAGCGTTATTATTTTTATTTGTATTCTCTTTATTTTCTAAATTTTCTAAATTTATAAATTTATTATTATTTATATTTATATTATTTTCTTTATACGCGTGCGTGCGTGTTTCTATATATAGGGAATTTTCATTTTTTTCTTTTTCCGTATTCAAATTTCCGACTACGGAAGAAGTATTATTTTTAAATATTTTGCTTGGTTTTTTATCAGCACTTTTAAGCTTATATTCAGTTTTGTTAAAATGCTTAATTATTTCATTGTTTTCATCTTTTAAAATCCACTCATAATTAAATCTATGATAATTTGTTTTTTTAATTTGAAGTAGATTAAAATTGATTAATTCATCTTTAGCAAGTCTTAATCTTTGCAAGCTTATTCTTGTATCTTTTTTGATTAAAATAAGTTCTCTTAAGTAAATTTCACTTACTAAAGTTTTTTCACTCATTCTCTTAAGCTGTAAGTAAAGTGCCAAAGCATCCATACTTAAGCCACCATAAAAAATCGTATTAGCTACTTTTGTAAAACCTCTTCTAGCTCTAAGTGGCTTTTTATCTCCTAAAGCCACTTCTAAACTAGCTTTAAAATGCGGTATACTCATCATTTTTCCTTAATTTATTTCCTCTTGGCTGATTTATATTTATCTTTGAACTTTTGATGTAAAAAATGAGACAAAGAATAAATAAAAACTCCGATTAAAAATCCTACACTAAGACCCGAAAGCAAGTAGTTAATCACACTCATAAAACATCCTTAATTTTGTTAAAATTCTTTTGCCAAGCTAAGAAATACTTTATAAAGGATCTAATCATGACAAAAAATGAAATTGTTTTAGAATTAACTAAAAAACTATTAGAGTATCTCCCTCTTGATGTTACACAAGATGATGGGTGTACCAATAAACAACCACAAGATTTGGCAAAAGAATTATCAAACATATACAACACCATTTTTGAAACCATAAAATGTGATAATTAAATGCCACCAGCAACCACAATCGGTTTAACTTCAATGCTATTTTCATAAAAAGCATTCAACATTTTTAAAATCTTAGCTTGGTCACCTAAGTTATGCTTTCTCATGATTAAAAGTATTTCTTTTAAATCCATAGAAATATCTTCAATTCTTTTGTTTTGCTCTTTCACTCACACTCCTTTTTTGGTTTTCCTCTATAAAATCAAGCAGCTTATCTCTATTTACTCTACCCCAAATATTTGGTGGGATATGATATTTCTCCCAAAGTTCTCCCGCAACTTGCACTTTTATCCCAATGCGAGAACTCAAAATACTATCAACTCCAGCCTTACTATAATAAGTTAATAGAATTTTTTTCAACTCTTTTCTGTTCAATTTTGCTTCCTAACTTTTTAAATAAAAATGTAGTATAACTACCATAAAAATAAGCTTAAAATTTATGTTGTTATACTACATAAATTTTATAAAAAAACGATGTATAATTACTACAATAAAAATAAGGAATGCGATGTTTTATAAATTAAACAAAGAATATTTAACAGAGGTGCTGAAAGAGAAAAAAATCAGTAGAAGTAAACTCGCTCAAATGCTAACAGACAACGGCTATGAAATATCATTAGATGGCATAGCCTATTGGTATAGATCTGAAAACAACCAACCTGAAAATTATGAAAATGTTATAAAAATTGCTCAAGTGTTAAATGTTCCGATAGAAAAATTAGCACCAATAAACGATAATATAAAAACAAATATAATTCCCTTGTTAAAAAACCACAATCAAATCGAATTTAAATACTATCCTGATATTTCTGCTTCAGCTGGATATGGAGTTTTAGCACAAGATATAAATTATACTAGTATTTGTGTTGATGGAAGTTTTCTAAAAGAGATTTTAGACATTCCTATAAAAAAAAGCTACGATATTATAAAAATAAATGGCGATAGCATGGAGCCACTTTTAACACATGGAGATTTTGTTGTTATTGATAGAAGCAAAAATACTCTTGGCACTATATCGAGTGCTGATATAGTTATTTTTAGACAAGGCGAAGATCTATATTGTAAAAAAATTAAAAAAGAAGCTTTTTGCGATTTTATTTATTTAGTATCTGAAAACAAAGACTACAAAGAAGTTAAAATTAGCGATTTTGTGCAGTGTGAAATTATAGGGGTGGTTGTATCAAAAATGACAGTTGAAACCTTTAAAAATTTTATAGAGTTTGTAAGATGATAAATGTTAAAGAACTATTATACATTAAAAAATATCCAAAAATACAACAAACTTATATATTGCCAAGTCTTGAAAATTCTAAATCTTTAAAAATAGAATTACAATGCAATGATGATAAATATCATAAAGAGAATTTTATACTTGATATTTCAAGATCTAGCGTACAATTCCAAAGAAAAACAAACCAATACCGCTACAATGCAATTAATGTAATAGCAAGAATTGATTTTTATTCTTCTCATACAAATCCAGAATTTAATCCAAATAAAATTCCAAGCGATAAAAGATTATCAGAACTTATGGAAAAATATAGCGAATTTAGATTTAGAAACGAAAATCATATCCATATTTTTATGGAAAATTATGCAGATAAATGGGCTTTCCCTTTAAATGAATTTAATATCAAACCAAATGAAGATTTTTTAAATCAAAGTTATGATTTTTGTCAATTTTGTAATATAATAAATATAAAATTTGCAAAAGGTGATTTATTTTGTTAAATATAGAAAATCTTATGAATTCTTATTTTTCTTATGTTAAAAACAGCTTTGATGTATCCAAAATAGAAAATAGCATATATGAAGTTACAACACCATTTTTAGATAAAAGCAATGATAATATTTTATTTTATATAGAAAAAAAAGATGATTTGATAGAGTTAAGCGATGGTGGAGAAACCTTAAGAAATTTATCATTAAGCGGTTTTGATTTTAATTCTCAAAAAAGATTAAAAGAATTAGAAATAATTCTTAATGGCTTCAATATTCAAAAAAACAATGATATTTTATTTACTCGTGCAAATGAAAGTGATTTTGCAAAAAAACAACATAATCTCATACAAGCACTTATAAGTGTTAATGATATGTTTGTGTTAGCTCAAGGCAAAATACAAAGCTTCTTTTTTGATGATGTAAAAAATTTTTTTGAAGAAAATTTTATTAGATATACAGAAAATATTAGTTTGGACGGAAAAAGTCATTTAAATCATAAATTTGATTTTTTAATTACAAAATCTTCACAGCAAAAAGAAAGACTTATAAAAATAATTAATAATCCAAAGAATGATAATTTAAAGGCAACATTATTCTCTTTTATGGATTTACCTCAAGAAAGAAAAGCTAATGCTGATAATATTATTATTTTTAACAATAAGGAAGGTAGAAATATGGACGCTTTAGTCAACGCTTCAAAAGAGCATAATGTAAAAGCATTTCTTTGGAGCAAAAGAAAAGAATATATAGATTATTTAGTGGCTTAAATATAATAGGCAAAAATGAAAAAACTTATAATTTTATCACTATTAACAACTCTAGCCTTAGCTAATTACACACAATATAAACCAAGTGAAGATTTTGCAAAGTATTTTACTAAACAAAACTGCTCTCAAGTTTTAGATAAATTTTATTATATTAATTGTTATGATTATAACTACAAAGGTACTAAAGCAGTAGCTTATAAATTAGAAGCAGATAATCTAAAAGGCGAACAAATCAAAAAACGCCCGCGCTTTGAAGATGATACAAATATACCTAAAAAATATCGTACCACTTGGAGTGATTATAAAAATAGTGGTTATGATAGAGGACATACCCTTTCTAATGCCTCTATGAGAAAAACTACTCAAGCTCAAAGAAGTACATTCTTAATGAGTAATATTACTCCGCAAAATCCACAAATTAATCAAAAAGTATGGAATAAGATTGAAAAAAGAGAAAGACAAGTAGCTTTAAAGCTTGGAGAAATTGAAGTTTTAAATTTAGTACTTTATGATGATAAGCCAAAACACATTAAAAACAATATAGCCGTTCCTAGTTTTTATGTCAAAATTCTTAAGGCTAAAAATTTCAGTGAATGCTATAAAGTTCCAAATTATGAAGTCGATAATTTAAATATAAAAAGATATAAGTTTAATTGTGATGTTTTAACTAGCAATTATTAACCTTAAACATTTTTTTAGTTTAAGTATAATATGCTTTTAGAATTAAAAAAGGGATATAATGATGAAAAAAATAGAAAATATAATTATTTATATTATAAACTACTTTCAGACAAACTATGCTCCTGCTGATCTTGGAAAAGTGAAGTTGAATAAAATTTTATGGTTTGCGGATAGAGCCTTTATGTATAAAAATTACACATCTCTAACTCAAACATCTTATATAAAAAATCCACAAGGGCCAGTAGTTAAAAAATTAGAGAGTATTTTAAATAGTTTGGAAAAAAATGAGTTTATCAAAAGTATAAAAGTAAATAAGGGCGAATACCAACAACAATCTTTTTTGTGTTTAAAAGAACCTAATTTAGAAGATTTTACCGCAAAAGAAATAAATATTTTAGATGAAACTATCAATAAATTTGCCTTAAGAACAGCAAAAGAACTTTCAGAAATTTCTCACGATGAATGTTGGGAAAAAACAAGAAATGGCGATACTATGCCTATTGAAAGTGTATTTTTGCAAGATATTATACCAGCTACCAAGGAAGATACCATAAATGGCTAGTATTACAAATGCAAATGATTTATGCAAGCATTTTAACATAAGTGCAGATTGCAAAATAAAAGTACATCAATTATATAACACACATAAAGATAAGTTTTTAAGACCTATTATTGGTATTTTTTATGGAATAAAGCAACAAAATGAAATAATACTAAACAATGAATATGAATATCCTAAAAATTTTTTTTGTGTAAGAGCAGGATATTTGAAGATTATTTATAAAAAGAAAGGTCTTAAGATAATTAATATAGACTGGATAGATAAACAACCATCATAACTCTCAATACCCCATCAACCTTTTATATCCATCACAGCCAAGTTGATAACCGCCATCACAAGCTAAGCCATAGTATTTTTTTGCTTGTTTAAAATCTACCCTTATGCCTTTTCCATTTTCATAAAGTCCACCAACAACTCCACAGCTTACACTATCTTTATATTTATCACATAAAAGTTTTAAATTTAAAAAAGCTCGTCTTAGAGTATCTGGTTTAAATAAAAATGCAATGCTTTTTGGTTACAACATTTTTTATTACAAATTAACAAAAAAATTAATAGTCATAAGGACTTTTTGAGCCATATTTTCCAGTATATGGATTTCTATTTCCCTTTGTACTCCAATTATCGTGTTTGTATCCATTTGGATTACTTCTGTAATGTGGCGCAACATAAGTGCCATCTTTCTTATAATATCCATTAACATAAACATCAGCCATTAAACCGCTACCAATAAAACTCATAAATAATAGAGCAGAAATAGTATTTTTCATTATTTATCCTTTTTAAAAATATTTTTATTCATATTCACCGTAAAAGTCATATTCGTATCCACTATATGAACTATCATCATAAATATAATTTGGCGGATCTATTGGGCTTGGATTATAAAAACCTTCGTTATCATTTCTATATCTTACATATGGCTGCACCACTTCTCCGTTATCTCTTATATACCCATCAACAATTTCACTTGTGTATGCAAATGCTCCTGTATTTAAAATAAGAAAACTATACAAAACTATCTTTTTCATCTTTCTTCCTTTTATTTTTATACACAAAATTATATCATAAATGCATTTTTTAATATATGTAGATATACTACATATATTTAAGTTTATTTTAAATGTAGTTATACTACAATTTCTTTATCGAAACAAATGAAACCTAAGAAACAAAAAAAGGATTTAAAATGTTAGATAGTTGCCACCTTGATTTAGAAAAAAGAGAAAGAGAAGCTGATACTCTAGCTAAAGAGCTCATGTATGATGAGAATATGAGTGGTAAAAATCTTTTTTATCTTAAAGATTTGATAGAAGATTTTATAACAGATCTTGAGTGCAAAATGGAAGATTGGGAGTTTTCAACTTCTTTAGAAACTTACAAAGAAAATGTTGAGTTTGAGATTTGGGATTTAATATCCAAAGTAAAGGAAACGCAAAAAACTTTAAATGCTATTAAAGCTTAACAAAGTCTTTTACTAAAAAGACTTGATTAAGCTTTTGACTGCTTGGAAATTAAGCTTTGCTATCGCGTTGATAGTTCTTATAGCAGAAGGGTTAGCAAGTTATCCAAAAACTTGGCTTAGTATAAATGTTTATAGTGCTATTTTATGTTTTCTTGCACTTTAAAAATGACAGAAAACTAAGGGTTTAAGAAAAATTTTGTATAATTATAAAGTTTAAGTTGCTAACTTATCTCGGTGTTGAGAAAGGAGGCTCTAAAATGTTAGATAAAATTTTAACAATTTTAATCTTAATCTTAGAGCTAATTAGAGAGCTTATAAAACTCTAATACTTTTTAACACAGATAAATTTTAACTAAATCCGCTTAGCATAAACTTAAACAATTATACAATACCGAGATTTGCGGATTTACTCGGCTTTCTTAAACCCCTTTTTATACTCAAATGAGCGCAAAGGTTTTTGTTTTGATTTTACATCACATTCATTAAGTTTTTTTTCATTGCGATTACTCCTTAATTATAAACAATAAGACATATTTTTTTTCTTTTTGCTTTGCGCTCTTTTGAGTATAAAGATTTTAAAAGGAATATCAATGAGAGCAGAAGTAATAAACAAAAAGGCATACGTTCGTTTTGATGATTATGCAAATGAAGTCAGCGAATATAAAAAGAAAATAGTTTTATTAGAAGAAAAACTAAAAGAAGCCAAAGACTTATTTAAAAGTGAAAATAACTTAAGAATGGCTATAGAAGTTGAAAACATTAAACTATTAAGCTTATTAACAAAGGAACTTTGATGTTGTTATTTTTCAAAAAAGATGATGATTTAAAAATAAAGCTTTTCAAAGCCCAGCATCATATCAGGCTTAAAAACAAGGCAATCAATCAAAGCTTATTAGCTTTAGAAGAAAAAGAAAAAGAGCTTAGAAAACTTCACTCTTTTAAAATAAAAATACTTGATGAGTTAGGGCTTATAGCTATGGATAACGCTGAAGAATTAGCAATTAAAAAAATAAAAACACTAAAGGAGAAAACAAATGAAATATAAAATCATAGAATTAGAACAAGGCTCTAAAGAATGGCTTGAGTTTAGAAAAGGAAAAATCACAGCTAGTATAGTCGCTTCTTGCATTGGTGAAAAAGGTGCTTTTTTAAGCAAAGAAAAGGCAAAAGAACTTATACAAGGACTTTTTGAACCATATACCAATAAAGCCATGCAAAAAGGTAGAGAGTATGAGGAATTAATCAGAGCAAAAATGGAATTTATGATAGGAAAAGATATAACTCCTATTGTTATTCAAAGCTTAGAAAATGAGCTTTTTATGGCTTCTTTAGATGGTATAGATGATGAAAAAACAATATACGAGTTTAAATACTCAACTAACAACGAAGAATACGAGCAAGTGTTAAAATTTAAAAAACCTAGCCCAAAATACTACGCTCAAGTCCAATTTCAACTTTTTGTAGGTGGTTTTGAAAAATGTGTTTTTGCAGTCTTAAATGAGAATGATGATTTGACTTATTGTGTTGTTAAAAGCGATAAGGAATATCAAGATTTTATGCTTAGAAAAATAGATGAGTTTATAAAAGATTATCTCGTTAATCAAAAAAGCGACTACAAAGAACTTAATGATGCTCATGCAAAAGAATTGGCCTTAGAAATAATTAGACTTGAAAGCACAATGAAGCCTATAAAAGAAAAACTAGAAGCTCTTAAAAAAGAATTTATAGAGCTAGCAAATGGCGAGAAAGTTAAATGTTTGGATATTAGTGTTTATCCGCAAAATAGAACAACGATTGATTATAAAGGCTTTTTAGATTTTACTAAATTAGAAATCCCAAAAGAATATATAAAACAAAGTACCTCAATGTGTTTAAAAATCAAAAAAGGAGCATAAAATGAGTGAATTAGTAGTAGCTGAAAAAACACAAAAAAATAATTTTAACTTTAATCCATATGAATTAGCATTAGTTAAAGGAGATTTATCAGAATTAAATGATGAAGAAAGAACTTCTTATGTAAAAAGTATTTGCGATAGTTTAGGCATCAATATGCTAACTAAGCCTTTTGAGTACATTATACTTAATGGCAAATTAACTCTTTATGCAACAAAAACAGCAACAGATCAGTTAAGACAAATCCATAAAGTATCTATCACTAAAACAGAAGCTAATCAAATTGGAGATATTTATATGGTTACGGTTTATGCTAGCACTCCAGATGGTAGAACAGATTGTGACACAGGAGCTTTAAATATTAAAAATTTGGGCGGAGATAACCTAGCAAATGCCTTAATGAAAGCCATAACTAAAGCTAAAAGGCGCGTTACTTTAAGTATTTGCGGTCTTGGAATGTTAGATGAGAGTGAATTAGATACTATCAAAGACTATAACAATACTAAAGCAACGCTAATAAAAGATGAAGCAAATGAGCTAAAAAAACTTGGGCTTGAACTAAGAAAAACCTTAGAGGATATGGGTTTAAATAAAGAAGAACAAAATGCATTTATCAAAAACAACAATATCTTTACAAGAGAGAAAATAAAAGAATTGTTAGATGATAAAAATAAAATATTCGAACTTAAACAAGGACTAAAAAATGATACCAACATTTAAAGCAAATTATGAAGTGGCAAATTATCAGCCACTACTTGAATATTTAAACGAAGGTGGTTTATATAGTGGCTATTTTAGAAAAATATTCTTATATGATACTATCGGCAACACAGGCCATACAAATACTTTTGTAAAATGTGAATTTGTATGCCAAAAACACAATAAATTAGCTGATTTTAATTTATTTATTGCAAAGAATGGAGATTTTACATACACAACTTCAAAAGGCGAAAAGGAAAGCTATTTAGGCTTTAGACAACTTAACGCAATAATGCTATTTTTAGGTATAGAAGAACTTGATCTTAGCAAAAAAACAAAAGCAAATATCTACGGAAAAGAAACAGAAGCTACAAGTCTTGATGAGCTAACAAATAAAACTTTGCTTTTGGGTTTTGACACAGAAGAGTTTTTAAATAAAAACAATCAAGTTGAAAATAAAATAGTACTTAGTAGAATTTTTAACTCAAAACTGCAAAGTCTTGATGAATTTAAAAACCAAAAAGAGCCAGTTGTATATAAAAACTTTAAAGCCAAACATAAAAAATTACCACAAGAGCAAAATGAGTTTCAAGTTCAAAGCATTTCATTTGATCCATATGCACAAAATTTTAATCAAAAACCTCAACAAACTCATATTTTAGATGCCACTTTAGAAGATAATGGCGAACTGCCATTTTAAAGCAAATAAAAATGTTAAAAGAAAAAATTAACACAGCCATAGAACATGCAAGAGCTTTGGCTTTAATTAACAAAGAATGCTTAGATTTAATTGACTATATGGAAGAGTGCGATGAGGATGATTTAAGATCTAACCTAGATGACTTAAAAAAACTCTTGATAAAAGCAAAAGAATTATTGAAAGGCGAAAAATGACAAGAGAACAATTTAACGAAATCAAAGAAAGATTAGCTAAATATAGAGAAATAAGACATTTAACCTATGAAAATCAACAAGCAGAGTTTTTAGGTAATGCTTTTGAAAAAGCTAGCGAGTATTTTAAGGCAAAAGATGACTTAGAAAAAGTAAAAGCACTTTGTGATATTGCAATACTTTATTTAAATAGTTTCAATGCTGAATTTATAAACATAACTATAAATCAAAATTCTTCTAAAAAAAGCTATGTTATGAGAGATATAGTATGGGATATACAAGAGCTTATGTCAGAAATAAACAATGAACTTGATTTTGAATATATTGCTTCTGAAGATTTTAAAGATTATGAATTTGATCTTATTTTTAAAATAGAATGTGTTGTAAAAGATTTAGGCTTTAACTTTTACAAATGCATGATTGAAACAATTAAAGAAATTGAAAGTAAAAATATAGGCAATTACTGTGAATATGAAAATAAGTTTTATCAAATGCCCGGTGCTTATACCCTAGATGAGGCATATAAATTAGCATTTTATCGTGAATCAAATGAACCAAGTCTAAATGGAAAAACTAAACCTAAATTTCACAAAGAAAATAACATAATGTGGACTTTTAAATACAAAAGTGCATTAGGTGGTGATATGGAATTAAATTTTATCAAATGGTATAAAGCTGATTATGAGGGTTGCAAGCTATGATTACAAAAACAATAAGATCTGCTTTAAATGCCCTCTCAAAAGCTTTTAATATTATTATCTCAATATTAGCTTTAACTTTTGCATTTCTTGGGATTTGTGCAATTATCATAGGATTATTTATTCTTGAAATTTTCTCAAAAGATAATCTTAAAAAATATAAAAGGATTTTTAAATTTAAAAAATAGAACAAGGACTAATATGATTACTTTGCTTTATATACATTCAACAATATTTTTATTATCAATAATAGCCTTAATAGCTTGGGTTGTTTATTTGGTTACTAAGGATTAATATGAATACAGAAAAAATACTTAACTTTTTAAAAATTCAAACTCATTATTTTTGCGCTTATGAGACAACGATAAACGATGGAAAAAGAATTAAAGGAAGTTGCATAGTTATAAATATAAGATATTTTTGGAAAAAAAATGATCCAATTATTCCATATGTGCGTGCAATTGAATTTGTGAGAGAAAAATTCGAAACAGAAAATATCAATTTTACACAATTTCATAAATTATAGAAAAGGTTAAAAAATGATACAAATTAAACAAATAAATCAAGAATGCTTAGATTTTATAGCATTTCTAAAAGATGAAAATACTAAAGAATTTAATGGAAACATTAAAGTCAAAAAAAAGAGCGCATGAAAATAGTTTTAATCTTGATTTTTTAGATGGAACTCTTAGAGCTAATAAAGATTTTAAGTATTCTGATGAGAAAGCTGAAGAGTTGTATAACTATATAAGATTTTTACATTGTTTATAGGAGTAATACAATGCGATTAGATGTAACTTTTAATGGAGATATTATATGAGCAGTAGAGATTTTCTAAAAATTCCAGATGAAAATGGGGAATTTAACATAATAGTTAAAAAGTTTAGGTATGAAAGAGAAGGTTATGATAGAAATAATGCTTTTGATCAACTACTAGGAAGATATGAAACTTATTATTTTCAACCTTGTTTTAGAGTTGATTATGATAGTGATAAAATCATCAGAAAAGATATTTTATGGGAAAAAGAATCTATTCTTGGTTTAAAAAGCAAAGGATTTGCAATAGCTAGTGAAGATGATTTTAAAGAATATTGCAGAAAAGAATTTAATGAGTTTAGGGAAACTTTATGTTTAAACCCCTTCTCAAATAAAAAAGAACCTGAATATAGCGATGATTATATTTGCAGTTTGGAAGCTCATCTTTTTTAAACAGAATTCAAAATATTTATAGAAAGGATTAAAAATGATACAAATTAAAATTAGTTATGCAGTAGCTTATGCTTTGTATGGGAAAGAATTAGAAAATTTTAACACTAATCAAAGTATTGATGTAAATGGCATGATTAGGGTTAAATAATTAAAAAAGGTTTGTAAATGAAGATACAAGATTTAATAAAAGATGGAGAGCGTAGTATTTATTATGTAGATGGTAAAGTAAGTTCCACAAGAAAGATTTTAAAGAAAAATTTAGCCATTAAGGAAATTAAATCATATATTAATACAAATAAAGATGTGATTATAGATTTAATGAGGGGTAGATTTAATGATATTTCTAGCAGTTATAATGTTTATATGAATAATAGTGAAGTTATATTCTCTATAACACTTAATAAAGATATGTCTGATAGCACAAAAGCTTTAGAAAATAAAGCTAAGAATGCTATTATATTTGATATGTCTAGATCTTTCTTACCTATGAAAATGTATGTAAATATACCTAATTGTATCTCATATGAATTTTTAGAAAACATTGTAAGGAGAAGAATTTTTATATTTACTGGAGAATTTTTAAACTTAAGCTTGCAAAACCAATAAAGAACTAATAAAAAAGTTAACTTTAAAAAACAATACAGCTTAAAGGATTAACAATTGAAAAAAGAAAATATTGATTTACATACATCAGAATATATTTATGATTTTAGTTCTTATTTGGAAACTGTAATAGATAAGTCAAATTATGATTTTAGTAATAAAGTTGAAAAATTTAGATTTTATCTTGATTGCAAAATAGAACTATATAAACTTAGAAAAAGTGATTATGAAAAATATAATCACATACCTATATTTGCTAGTGAAGTATTTAATGATTTTATGGAATTAGAGTTATTAAAATACAACGGCGATAACTTAGATAAAAAGTTAAAAATTATGAGTTTATATAGATGTGGTTGGCAGACTATTAATGCAATATCATCACACCCACATTATGATATTAAAATGACAGAAGATATTAAAAATTTATTTGATTACTTGATTGATTTAAACTATTTTGACTTTCTTTATCAATTATTTGATAAAGAAAATATAGAAAAATATCTAAAACTATACAAGCAAAGGATTGAAAAATGAAATTAAAAGATTTTGATTTTAGGATTTGGGGTAATAATTTAAAAGCATATATTATTAAAAACAGAACAATATCTAAATACTCTGATAGTATTGATAGAGAAGACTCTTTAGCTGGATTTATACGAAGAGAAACACATTATGGTGATTTGGTTTTTGATAATTGGAGTTGTGATTGTGAAATCGAACTTTGGACAGGCTTATATGATAAAAATGGTAAAAAGATTTATGAAGGGGATATAGTAAGGTATTTTGAATGTGAAATCTTGGTAATTAAATTTAGATATGGTGTTTTCATGGCTTGTCCTGATTATGATGAGTTTTTAAAAAAATTTGAATATGATAAAAATGATGAAGGCGTCAAAGAGAATTGGCTTGAAATGTCTTATAAACTATATAGACAAGCTAGAAATGGTGTTTGTGATAGATTAGAAATAATCGGCAATATCCACGAAAACCACATCTAAACCCACAAAAAAACAATATTAATTCTAAAACAAGAGGAAATAAAATGGCTACAATTTATGACAAAAATGGAAATATTATTATAGAAAAAACTGAATTTAGTTTGAGCGAACTACTTGATTTTTGTAGAAAGAAAAAAATATCTTTAAAAAATGCTAATTTTAAAGAGCAAAATTTAGCAGGCATAGATTTTAATAGTTTAGATCTAATCGGGGCTGATTTCACTAATGCCATTTTACAATGTTGCGATTTTCAATCAAGCATTATATCAAATGCTGTTTTTACAAATGCTGTTTTAAAAAACGCTTATATGCAAGATGTAATTGCAAATGAAACTAATTTTAAAAATTGCTCGCTACAAAACATTTTTTCAAATTCTGCTAGATTTATAGATTGTGATTTTAGCGGGGCTGATTTAAGAGAAAACAATTTCTTAAAAACAAGAATTACAAATCCATTTTTTAAAAATACTTTAATTTCAAATACTATAGGAGATATGGAAAACATATGCTCATTACAAGTAGAAAAATTTTCTATATCCTTTAATTCTCAAGATATAGCCATAGGTTGCAAACAAGAAAGCATATCATGGTGGAAAAATGTAAAAAATGAAGAGTTAAACGATGGTCGTGAAGATTATACGCAAGTATGGAATGCATACAAAGACATTTTGTTTAAAATCATCAATATAAAATACAATATTTAAAGGAAACCCCATGTCAAATATAGAATTTTTAACACCAAAGCAAGTAGAGCAAATGTATGGATTAAACCCTTTACAACAATTTAGAGCAAGAAGCAATGGCATGCCACACTACAAGATTGATGTTAAAACAATCAGGTACAAAAAAACAGAACTAGATCATTGGTTTAAATCTAAAAAAGTTATCATTTAAAATCAAATGGACACAAAGAATTTAAGTATTCGCCATACCAATTCATAAGCTGTTTTCTTAAATCAATGGCCTTACTTCTATTATAAGCTCTTTCAACTTCACTTCCATTTACATGGTGTAATATCATTTCAGCGATATCTTTGCCTATGCCAAGTTTTATAAGCTCGTTGCTTTTTTCTGTACATATACTCCTAAAAGTACTTCTAAATCCATGTATTGTATGTTTCAAATCATACATTTTGAAAAACTTGCTTGCAAAGTTATCGCTAATGCATTTATCAAAATTAAAAAACACATATTCTTTGTTTACATTAAACATCTTTTGTATTTGTAATATTTTTAATGCATATTCATTCAATGGGATAATATTTTCACCATTGCTTTTTACCTTCATATCTTCAGCTTGTATAACCCAAAGATTATTATCAAAATCTATCTCACTCCATTTAGCAAATCGTATGTTTTTACTTCTTTGCGCTGTCAAAAGCGTAAAATAAATTGCATTTATAATATTCACATTAACCCTAGCTCTTTGTCTGTATTCTTTCATACATTCGAGCATAAACTTAACCTCTTTTTCTTCTACCAAAGCTTTAAAATGCTTCACATTGCAATCATCATTGATTAATCTATAGTACTTTTGTAAATCTTTCAAATCTACAATAATATTAGTTTTTAATTCTCCTCTTTGTCTTGCAAGTTCTAAAATCCTGCAAATAAAAGCAATGCTTTTATTTAAAGTTGAATAAATATTTTTTGAATTCATATGATCATAAATAGGAAGAAAGTCTTTCTTTTCTAGCAAATTAATAGGCTTTTCTCCTAGCATAGGCTGTATGTATTTTACAAAAGTCCCCTGCTCCTTTTTGATAGTAAAATATGAAAGTTTTTTTCCTATAGTTTCTATATAATGATCATTTGCCATATTTAATGTAAATTTTTTATTCTTGTTATCGATAAAATCCCCGCTTCTTAATTGTTGTAAAATCTTAATCGCTTCCTTTCTAGCTTCTGCAAGACTTAACAATCCTTTTCTAAACTCTCCTATGGTTATATATTTTTTTAATTTTTGTTCTCTAAGTTGAAAAACTTTTCTACCTGTAGGATGAATTTTTAAATAAAGCTCTTTTGGCTCACCGAGCGGAACTAAGTATTGTTTTTCCTTTATTTCTAATGCTTCTATATCACTTTGAGAGAGTGCCATTTTTCGCCCTTTATACCCAAAAAATACCAAAAATATACCCAATACCTATAAAAAATAACGCTGGGTATAAAATGGGTATTGAAATTATATCAAATAAATGAAATAAAAGAAATAAATAAAATACTACAAATACCTAAAAATAGATGTTTAAAGAAATGTAAGAAATGTATTTAAATAATAATGGTGTCCCCAGCAAGGTTTGAACTTGCGGCCTCAGAATTAGGAATTCTGCGCTCTATCCAGCTGAGCTATGAGGACAAATATTTTTTATTATTTTAAGAAAAAATTTATTTTATAGAGCTTAAATTTTAAGCTCTATAAAAAAACATTTTGGATTTTCATCAAAACCTAAAATTCCATTATGTGCATCAATAATTTGTTTTGACAAAGAAAGTCCTAGACCATTGCCTTTTAACTTAGTTGTTTTAAAAGCTTCAAAAACCATTTTTTTATCTTTGATACTTACCCCGTTATCATAAACTTTGATAAAAACTCTATCTTCTTTTTGCTCACATTTAACTTTTATACAACCATCATCATTTTCACTTTCTTCAATAGCATCTATGGCATTATAAAGCAAATTTTGCAAAACCAAAGCAAGCAAAGATTTATCTGCGTTGATTTTTAAATCTAAAAATTCAAATGTAAAATCAATATTAGCTAGATAATTATAAGCTCCAATAGCTTGTTCGCATTCATCTTGTAATTCTTTTAAATTAAATTCATTTAAATTAACATGCACTCCTTTTGTAAAAAGCAAAGTAGAATTTACAATACGCTCCACCCTAGAAATAGCTTTTTGAATTTCTAATACTATATGCTTATTTTTTAACTCACTTCTTTCAAACAAAGTTGAACTTAACAATGAAATAGAACCGATAGGATTGCGTATTTCATGTGCTAGGTGTGCTGCTACTGTACCCATACTGGCTAATCTTTCATTCCTTTTTTCATCGCTAATATCAGTGGCGCTAACTATAAGCTTATCCGCATGAGAGGTGACTTTTATTAAATAAAATTTATGATCAAACTCAAGCTCATAATGAGTTTTTTCAAGATCAATTTTTTCTAAAAGTTTTGGTTGTTGATTAGCTAAGTTATTTTGAAGTGTTATCTTTTTATTAGTATCTAAAACCCACAAAGCCATTGGCAAAACTTCTATAATTTCATTCATTGTTTGCATTAACTCTGTATGATTTTTTATCAATTGATTGTAAGCATTTTCTACTACAAAAGTTTGCTCTATTAAAAATTTTAAACCTTTTTGGAAATCTTCCTTTTCACTAGAATCTAAACTTTTTAAAATATTCTCATCCACACTTAATCCTTAATTAAAAATTGAAAATCTTCTAAAGTATATAAAAGCAAATTACGCTCCTTATTTAGAATAAGCTCTTTACTGAAGCCACTCTTTGAAAAAAGCACATATAAATTAGGTTGAATTTGCAACTGTTTTGCTTTGTTTTTTAAGGTATTTAAAATATTTTTACATATTTTTCTTTCTTTAAATTTAACCTCACCTAAAACACAAAAATTTTCTTTTTTATAATAAAGATCTATCTCACAATAATAATTCCAAAAACTATACACTTGCTCTACCTTAAGCTTTTTAGCTAAAAATTCTTTACACAAAAGCTCAAAAGTAAAGCTTTGATATTTTTCTAAATTTTCTTGTATTATTCCCATTAGCTCGTTGTATCTTTTCATCGTAATTAAGTTTAAATTAGGATATATAAAATAAAAGAAAAATCTCAATCCTTGATTTTTAAAAACAACCTTATCTTGAATGCTATATGAGCGTAATTCTTTTTTAATCTTTTGTCTTTTATTTTTCACAATAGGCTTTTCTTGACTTTTTTCCAAAGTCAAAATATTTTTTTCTAAAAGTTTATTAACAAGTCCTAGAGCTTGAAAATGCGGAATAGATTTATTGATAGAATAGCGTTTTCTATCATTTTTACTTAAAACGCTCAAAGCCTTCAAAGCATTATCATCTAAATTTAAATAAGATAAAATATCAAAAGCTTTTAAAATAAAAACATTTAAAATATTATCATATAAACTTAATTTCAAATCAAATTCAAACTCATCAAAAATACTATAAAAATCAAAAATATTTTTAAGCTCCAAAGTTTCACAGCGTTTTGAAAAATCACTAAAATTTATAACCACATCCTTATTTTAAATATTTTGTATGATATAATTTTAACAAATTTTTGGGGGATTTTTTTGAATATTGAAACATTAAAACAAGATATTATTTTAAAAAAAGGCATATATTATTTTGATTTTACAGCTAGCGCTTTAGCATTAAAAAGCATAGAAAAAGAAATAAAAAAAATTCTTACAACTTATGCAAATACACATTCAGATAGCTCTTTAAATTCTTTCATCACACAGCAACATTATGAAAATGCAAGAACAAATTTAAAAAAATACCTTGAATTAGATAATAGCTTTGCTCTTATAGCTTGCGGGAGTGGATCTTCAGCTGCTATTAAAAAATTTCAAGAACTTTTAGGTCTATATATACCCCCGCTTATTAAAGAAAAATACTTTAAAAATACAGATAAAAGCACCTTACCTTTAGTTATAGTGGGACCTTATGAACATCATTCTAACGAACTTTCATTCAGAGAAGCTTTGTGTGAATGCGTTCGCATACCCTTAGATAAAAATGGTGAGCTAGATTATGCTTTTTTGGAAAAATTGTTAAAAAAATCCAAAAACAGACAAATCATAGCAAGCTTTAACGCTGCTTCAAATGTCACAGGAATTTTAAGTGATTATAAAAAAATCTACACTCTAATCAAACAGTATGATGGCGTAGTCGCCTTTGATATTTCCACCTTAGCTCCTTATGCTAACTTAAATCCTAAATTTTACGATGCAGTGTTTATCAGTTCTCATAAATTACTTGGTGGTGTAGGATCTTGTGGCTTACTTGCTATTAAAAAAAATCTATGTGGTAATACTCCTAGCTTTGCTGCAGGTGGAACCGTAGGCTATGTTTCAAGAACTTCTCAGCAATACTTATGCGAGGTTGAAAATTTAGAAGAAGGTGGCACACCTGGAATTATTCAACTTATTAGAGCAAGTTTAGCTTTTAAAGTACGCAATGAAATAGGTTTAAAAAATATAGAAAAAAAAGAAAAAGAGCTTTGTGAGTATTTTTTAAAACAATGTACAAATTTTCCAAAAATGATCTTATATGCAAAAAATATCACTCATAGATTGCCTATTTTTGCTTTTAACATAGAAGGAATTTCTCCTTTTGATTTAGCTTACAAACTAAGCAAAACTTATAAGATAGAAACAAGAGCAGGCTGTGCTTGCGCAGGACCTTATGGGCATGATTTACTAAAATTAAAAGATAATCAAGAATTAAATTTTAAACCAGGTTGGCTAAGAGTGGGTTTTCATTATACACACACAAAAGAAGATATAGAGTATTTTTTTAAAGCCTTGAAAGCAAGTATCAAGGCTTTAAGTTGATTATTGCAAATCGTATTTTTCTACGATTTTTTGGTAAGTACCATCGGCTTTAACTTTTTCTAAACCTGCATTAATTTTTTGAACAAGCTCAGTTTGTTTTCCTTTATCAAAAGCTATACAAAACCCTGAACTTCCATCATTTTCTTCTAAAAATGCTTCTAACTCTTCATTAGTTTTTAAATAACCTTTACCGATATCTTTATCTGTTAAAACTGCATCGACTTTACCAGCTTTTAAAGACAAAATTGCAGCTAACATTTCTTCGCTAGCCACCACTTGAGCATTTGGAATAGCCTTAGCAGCGCTTTCTTGGATGGTTCCAAGTTGAACACCTATTTTTTTACCTTCCAAACTTTGTTTATCACTAACACCAGAATCTGTTTTTAGTTTTAAATATAAATTTTTAGTATTAAAATAAGTATCACTAAAATCCATGCTAGTAAGTCTTTGTGGTGTTGAACTCATAGCAGAAGCTATCATATCAATCTTTCCAGCTTTTAAAGCAGGGATCAAACCATCAAAACTCATGTTTACCCACTCAAGTTTTAAATTTTCTCTTTTTGCAATCTCTTCTAGCAAATCAACATCAAATCCGGTAATTTTTGCATCTTTAACAAAATCAAAAGGAGGATAATTTGCAGCTATACCTACTTTATAAACTTTTTCACTAGAAGCACTAGCTTGATTTTTATCGCTTGAGCAAGCACCTAAAGCCAATATACCAAATAACGCCAAAACAACATATAATATTTTTTTCATTTCTTTCCTTTGTTAAAAATTAAAAATAAAATTGATAAATGATTATAATGTGTTTAAACGCCTGTATTTCTTCATATCCGCCTCCTTGTATAATAAATATATCATAATTATAGCAGAAAAAAGTTTTTTGTAAAGACTTGATAGCAAATATTTTTTATTTAAGTTATTTTTTATATATTTTAATTAACAAATTTATATTTTTACCTTTTTGCTAATCATTAAAACATAGCCTATTCCAAGACAAATAGACCACATTGAACTACCTCCATAGCTTAAAAGCGGCACAGCAACACCTTTTAATGGAGTCAAGGAAATAATTCCAAAAGCATTCATAAAAAATGAAAACAATAAAAGCAAAGCTACGCCCGAACAAAACAAAAAATGAACTTTATTTTCACAACGCCCTGCTATTCTAAAAATTCGAAGTATTACCATCAAATATATAAAACAAATAATACTTAATCCCAATAGTCCTATCTCTTCAGTAATCCCTGATAAGACAAAGTCCGTGTGCACCTCACTTAAAAATCCTAGTTTAAAAGTTCCAAGCCCTAAACCCTCTCCAAAAAATCCACCATGAGCTATAGCATTTAAACTATGTGAAATTTGATAAGGCTCTGAGTTGTGACTTACTCTTAAAACACTTGCTAGCCAATCAGGAAAGAAAGGTAAAAATGCATCTTGGATATTTCCCCACCAAGCAGAAATACGCTGAATTCTTCTTTGATTACTTAAGATTACCAAAACCCCAATCATTCCAACAATAACCACACCAAAAGCAAAAAGTCTTTTACTAGCTCCTGCAAAAAAAGCTAAAGCAAAAACCAAGAAAAAAGAAATAACGCTTTGCCCTAAATCATTTTGTGTCATATAAATATAACCAATAACAAAAGCAGCTAAAATAAAATAAGGAATTAAAATTAAAACTTCATGTTTGATTGCTTTTTTGCTATCATCAATTCTTCTTGTATAAGACCAAGCAAGGAAATAAATCAAGCCTATTTTAAAAAATTCAACTGGAGAGATAGATAAAGGACCAAGCCTAATCCACCTTTTAGCACCACCTGCTGCAGTAGCAAGAAAGGTAGGTAGAAAAGGTAAAATAAGTATAAATAAAAAAGAGATGAGTAAAACGCTTATCATCAAATAATGCGCCATTTTACTATCAGGATTTAATCTTGAAACAAAATAAATAATAGCTATACCACTAAGCCCAAAAAAAAGCTGTCTGATAAAAAAGTGAAATTCATTATATTCTAAATAAAGAACAGTAAAAGCACTTAAAGAATATGAAAAAAGTATTCCTATAGTTATAAGAATGCAACTTAAAAAAAATAACTTTCTATCAGCAACCAATGTTATTCCCTAAATTTTTATAAAAAATTAATTTTAATAAATTGCAACTTAAAATGATGTTATTTTAGCATCAAGTGTTATTTTTATATAAAGATTTTAAACTCTCATAAGCAAGCTGAATTTTCTCAAATTCTTCACGGCAATAAGCTTGTTCGATCTTACTTTTACCTTGATGGCGATCAGGATGATAAATTTTAACCAAATTAAGATAATTTTGTCTAATAGTAGCAAAATCATCACTAGAATTACATCCTAGTGTTTGAAAATAATTTTCAAAAAGCTTTGCCAGAGCATTAAATTTCCAATTAGTACTAGCTTTGTTTTTCATTTTATTTCTAAATTCTAAAAGCTGAGTTTCATTAATCGTAAAATCAACACAATATTTCAAATGCTCATTTACACTAGCTAAAATTTCTAAAAGATTTAAAGTATTATCATCTTTGTATTCTACTGAAAAAATACAATTTTTTTCATCATACACGCTTTTATGATCTTTAAAATACTGCTCTAAATACACAGCAAATAATTTTTCATTCGAACTTAGTGTGATTAAAATATTCTTTTGTGCAAAACCTATTTTAGCAAAGATTACAGGTTTTAAAGTATTTGCTTGAGCAAGATTTAATTTAAAGGTTTTATAATGTGCAAAAGCAAGATTATCAATTTGATTTCCAGTATTTTTTTTATATTTGTGATTAACAAGTTTTAAAAAATATCTTCTTTGAGGAATTTCATTTTCTACAAAAAAAGACAAGGTTTTATTTTTATTACCTATAACTTTGGAAAAATTTTTACGGATAAGATCTTGAAAATATTTAAACATTAAAAAATCATCAGTATTAACACTAACTGATTCTAAAGTTTGCACTACTTGCATAAAATCCTCTCTATAAACCTAACTCCACAAAAATGCTTGCTCATTTAAAGCACTAGTGTGTTTTAAAATTTCATTTGGACTATAATCGGCTTTATATGCTAAAGATTGACACCCTTTTACAAAATATCCCAAATAAATATATTTTAATTTTTTTAATTGTGCAAGTTTAATTTCTGTTAAAAGTGAGTATTTACCAAGACTTAGATGGGAAAAATCTGGATCATAAAAACAGTATATACTAGAAATTCCATCTTCTAAAATATCAATCAAATCAACACAAACTAACTTATTGTCTATATAAAAATCAAGCTCGTATCCAAAAGTACCAGCATTATCTACATAAAGATTATAATATTTTCTAAAATTTAAATCATAAATTTTCCAATTTCTTTTATCTTTTTGGTAATGGTGATATTTTTCATAAAGCAATAAATGCTCATCACTTAAAGAAGGTTTTTGTAAGATTATTTTAGTGGCTGTATTTTTTTTCAAAACCCTGCGATAACTTTTGCTAAAATGAAAATTTTCTACTAAAATACGTAAATTTTGACACTCATTACAATCATTACATATTGGTCTTGAAAAATACGAACCAAAGCGACGCCAACCTCTTGAAACTAGTTCTTGATTTTGTGTTTTTGTGATAAAAGATATATAATTATACTCATTTCTACAGTATCTATTTTCAAGATAAGGGCATTCTTCTTCTAAAGTACAAAAACCAATAATATTATTCATTAAATCTTTTTAATATCACTATTTTTTACAAATTCCATAAATTCATTAGCCAAACGCTCTTCTTTTAAAAACATATCTTCAAATTCTTGCTCTTGTTTTTTATCTTCATTTTGTTTAGCTAAATCTTTTTGTATGGCATCTAAGTCAGTATTTTTCATACTAACTCCACTTTTACTTGCTTTAACCTTTTCTTTTTTTACTTGACCTTGTTCTTTTTGGAGTGCTTTTTTTATATCTTTTAATTCATCTAAAAAACTCATGATTGTCTACTTTCTTTTATCTTTTGTAAAGTCGCAGCTATAGCAGCAATTACTTCTTCTTTGTTTTCTTGGTGTCTATCTTCTGTTTTTTCTAAAAGCTCTTCCATATGTGTTTCTATAAAAGAAGTATCAAAATACCCTCTTCTAAATTCTCTTATTTTGGTAATTGCAATCAAAAATGGCACAGTTGTTCTAATATCATCAATCACAAATTCTTTCAAAGCTCTCTCAAGTCTATTAACTGCACTATCATAACTTGAACCTTTAACAATTAATTTTGCAAGCAAAGAATCATAATAAGGCGGCACGGTATAGTCTTTATATAAATGACTATCTACTCTCACAGATGGCCCTAAAGCTGGAAAATATTCTGTGATTTTACCCGGACTTGGAATGAAATTTTTCCATACATTTTCTGCTGTAATCCTAGCTTCTATCGCAAAACCTCTTGGTTTTATATCACTTTGTTCAAGATCTAAAATTTCCCCATTTGCTATACGAATTTGTCTTGTGATAAGATCAATTCCTGTGATTTCTTCTGTGATTGGGTGTTCTACTTGAATTCTTGTATTCATTTCCATAAAATAAAATCTATTATAATCATCAAGTAAAAACTCAACCGTCCCAACATTGGTATAACCCACAGCTTTTGCAGCAGCTACTGCGGTAACTCCTATGGTTTTTCTTAGTTTTTCTGAGATACTTGGACAAGGTGCAATTTCAATAATTTTTTGATGTCTTCTTTGTATTGAACAATCTCTTTCACAAAGATGAATGATATTACCATAATTATCTGCTAAAATTTGAAACTCAATATGCCTTGGATTAATAACATATTTTTCCATAAAAACTTCATCATTTTTAAAAAAGCTTAATGCCTCTCTCTTACAAGCTTCAAAAGATTTTTCTAAATCTTCTTCTTTATGTACTACGCGTATACCTCTACCACCACCGCCACCACTGGCTTTTAAAATCACCGGATAACCTATTTTTAAAGCTTGAAGTTTTATCTCTTCTAATGTACAATGATTTAATTTTTCAGTACCTGGAACCACAGGAATTCCATTTTTTTTCATTAAATATCTTGCTATATTTTTATTTCCCATTTTACGGATAACATCTGATTTTGGCCCTATAAAGACAATCCCTGCTTCTTCGCATTCTTTAGCAAACTCATAATTTTCACTTAAAAAGCCATATCCAGGATGTATAGCATCGGCTCCACAAGCTTTAGCAATTTCAACTATTCTTTTGCCATCTAAATACCCTCTTATGGCATCAGTTCCTATTCTATATGCTTCATCAGCAACTTTTACATGCAAACACTCATGATCAGGTTCAGTATAAACAGCAACGCTTTTTATATGTAAATCTCTACAAGCACGGATTACCCTTACTGCAATCTCACCTCTATTAGCTATTAAAATCTTATGTATCATTACTTTGCCTTAAGCTAAAATATTATTCAAAGAAGATTAGCATAAAAATATAAAAATTCTATAAAATTACTTGTTTTTGCTAATTTTAAGAATTTTTTGATAAAATTACTCTTTTATTTTGCGCCCATAGCTCAGCTGGATAGAGCATTTGATTGCGGTTCAAAAGGTCAGAGGTTCGAATCCTCTTGGGCGTACCACTTTATTTACATTCTTTGTCTATAAAATTCCTTTCTAAAATTTTCAAATTCATCTTTGATAATAGCTTCACGCATTTGCTTTACCAAATTTAGATAATAATGCAAATTGTGAATACTTGCAAGTCTAAAAAAGGTTAATTCTTTAGCTTTAAATAAATGATTTAAATAAGCCCTTGAAAAGTTTTTACATGTATAGCAAGAACATTTGCTGTCTATAGGAGCATGATCAGTAATAAATTCTGCTTTTTTGATATTAAATTTTCCAAAGCTAGTAAATAAAGTTCCATTTCTTGCATTTCTTGTTGGCATCACACAATCAAACATATCAACACCTCTTGCTACATTTTCTACCAAATCTTCAGGTGTGCCAACTCCCATTAAATATCTAGGGCGATTGTTATCCACATAAGGCATCATAGCTTCAACCGTATCATACATAGCCTCATTTTCTTCTCCTACGCTCAATCCACCTATAGCAAGTCCATCAAAATCCATCTCACAAAGTGCTTGAGAACAAATTTTTCTAGCTTCAAAATCCGTTCCACCTTGGATAATACCAAAGATATTTTGCCCTATTCCTACACCTTGGTTTTGCTTTAATTTATGATAATCAATAGCTTCTTTTGCCCATTTTATAGTACGTTTTAAAGAAAGCTCTATTCTTTCTTTACTTGCAGGCAAGGCCACTAAATCATCTAAAATCATCATAATGTCTGAGTTAAAATCATACTGTGCATCTAAAACACTTTGCGGGGTAAAATAATGCAAACTTCCATCAATATGACTTTTAAATTGAATTCCTTTTTCATCAGGTTTGGAATTTTTACTTAAAGAAAAAGCTTGAAAACCCCCACTATCTGTTAAAAAAGAATCATTAAATTTACTAAAACCATGCAAGCCACCCATTTGTTTAATCACCTTAGATCCTGGTCTTAAATACAAATGATAAGTATTTGCTAAAATGATTTTTGCGTTTAAAATCTCACTCATATCAACAGCATCTAAACTTTTAATCGCAGCCAAAGTTCCAACTGGCATAAAAATAGGAGTTAAAATTTCACTATGTGTAGTTTTTATACGACAAGCTCTAGCATTTGCACTTTTATATTGAACTTCAAATTCCATTGATTTTCCTATATTTTTTGCATAATCATACCAAAGACTTGCTTATAAGTTTTTTTGAAAGAAAGCCTGTTTTTAACAGGCTTAAGAAATTAGTAGTTTTTTACAAATTCAACGATTTTTTCACAACCTTCAATGATATCTTTTTCATTAGTTGCATAAGAGAGCCTAAAATACCCTTCCATGCCAAAACCTATGCCTGGTACTAAAGCTACTTTTTGCTCTTCTAATAATCTTTTACAAAATCTCATAGAATCATTATCAACTTCCTTGCAAGAGATAAATAAATAAAAAGCTCCTTGTGGAATTTGTTCTAATTTTAACTTATCGCTTTTAGCTAAAATTTCACACGCTAATTCTCTACGCTTTAAAAAGGCTTGTCTCATCATTTCAATATCACTATCTGCTTTTCCAAGTAAGGCTGGTAAAGCTGCATGCTGAATGATTGAGCAGATATTTGAAGTGCTTTGTCCTTGTAATTTTTTAACAGCATTATTAAACTCACTCATTTTGCTTGCCATGTATCCAAAACGCCATCCTGGCATAGCACCGCATTTACTAAGACCATTAATACTTACAGTTCTATTTAAAGCATCTTCACTCACTTGCGCAAAAGCACAAAATTCTCCATCATAAACTAATTTTTCATAAATCTCATCACTTAAAACTACGATTTTAGTTCCCTCTAAAACCTTAGCTAAAGCAGTAATTTCTTCTTTAGAATATATAGCACCTGTAGGATTTGATGGGGAATTAAACATCAAAACCTTTGTTTTTGAAGTAATAGCTTGTTTTAATTGCTCAGGAGTAATTTTAAAGCCATTTTTTGCTTCACCTTCTATAAATACAGGAGTTGCGCCTGCAAATTTCACCATTTCAGGGTAACTTACCCAATAAGGACTTGGTATGATAACCTCATCACCTTCTTCAACTAAACACTCAATCGCCATAAACAAAGAATGTTTAGCACCAACATTGGTAATGATTTCGCTTGCTTTATATTCTAAATTATTATCATTTTTAAATTTATATTGTATAGCCTCTATAACTTCTTTTATACCAACAACTGGCGTATAAGCTCCACAACCTTTTTCAATGGCTTCAATTGCTGCTTTTTTAATGATTTCTGGAGTATCAAAATCAGGTTCACCTGCTGAAAAACTAATAACTTTTTCACCATTTGCTTTTAAAGTTTTGGCTATATCAGTCATTACTAAAGTTAAGGATTCTCCTAAATTTTGAGATCTTTGACTTAGCATTTTTTATCCTTTATTTTTTTGCTTTGATTTTTATTTGTGTTAATTGTTACAACTTGGAGCTTAAAAAAATCTACGAATAAAATTAAGAGTGTATATTTTTATAAATTTGTGTAGAAACTATACATTTTCTACACATAAAAATTTTACATTGTTTCTTTGAGTAATTATTCCAAAGCTTCTATATCGCTTTCATTATGATGGATAAAACGCTCATCTTTTTCTATAGTTTCAACCAAACGCCCTACTCTTTCCCATCTAACTTTTTTATTTTCATCCCATGAAAAATAAATAAACCAAGGTTGACCAACTATATATTTATAATCCACACTTCCCCAAAATCTACTATCGCTAGAGTGATCACGGTTATCTCCCATCATAAAATACTCATTTTCAGGAACTTTATAATAATAAGCATTAAAACCATAAATATTATTAGCACCTAATTCATCAAAAGAAGCGGGCTTCATAGCAAATTGACCTAAATTTAAATAGCGAAAAAATACACTTTCTATATCCACTCTAGAATCATAATGTATTCCTTTTTCTACAAAAGGTTCTTTTACAAAAAGCCTTCCGCCTATGATTTTTGTTTTATTAGGATAATAATCTTTCATATATTCATCACCCTCAACCATACGCACATATAAGGTTTTATTTGCAAAAACAACCTCATCTCCGCCCTTAGCCACACATCTTTTTACATAGTGGATTTTTGGCTCATGCGGATATCTAAATACTACAATATCTCCTCTTTTAGGACCCTCAGCACTTACTAAATGTCCATTTTTATTAAAATCAGGTAAAACAGGCACTTCTATCCAAGGAATATGCGGAGTTGGAATACCATAAGAAAATTTTTTTACAAATAAAAAATCCCCTACTAATAAAGTATTTTTCATAGAACCACTTGGTATAGTAAAAGCTTGTATAAAGAAAAATATAATCAATAAAACAACTATTAAAGTTCCTGTCCAAGATTGCGTAAATTTATAGATTTTTTTCAAAAAATTCATTTTTTAATCCTATTTTTAGCTGATTTTATAGTATTTTCTAAAAGCATTGCTATAGTCATAGGCCCTACTCCACCTGGTACAGGAGTAATATAACTAGCTTTTTTACTTACATTTTCAAAATCAACATCACCCACTATTTTCCCATCAACCCTATTAATCCCTACATCAACTACTATCACATCCTCTTTAACCATATCTTCTTTTAAAAGATTTGGACAACCTGCTGCTACGATGATAATATCAGCATTTTTTGTATAAGCTTTTAAATCTTTTGTATAAATATGACAAATACTCACACTAGCATTAGCATTTAATAAAAGCGTAGCCATAGGACGACCTACTATATTAGAAGCTCCTATTACAACTACATCAGCACCTTGTAATTTTATATCATAATGCTCTAAAATTTTCATAACACCCAAAGGTGTACATGGCAAAAAACCACCTTTTAAATTTAAATTTAAATTCCCGACATTAAAAGGATGAAAACCATCTACATCTTTATTAAAATTAATACTTTCTAGGATGATATCTTTATTAATATGTGCTGGTAATGGAAGCTGAACTAAAATTCCATCAACACTATCATCATGATTTAAAGTATTAATCAAAGCCAAAAGTTCATTTTGAGTTGTGTTTACATCAAGCCTATAAACCAAAGACTTAATCCCACATTGTTCACAAGCCTTTGCTTTAGAGCCCACATAAGTAGCACTAGCAGAATCTTCACCTACTAAAATCACAGCCAAACAAGGCTCTATACTTTGGGTTTTAAGTTCTAATACTTCTTGTTTTAGATTATTTTTTATCTCATCACTTAGCTTTTTACCATCTAAAAGTGTCATTTCTTTCCTTAAATTTATAGCTTTCTTTAACTTAAAAAATTGTATCATAATAAAACTTCTTTTTTGTTAAAGGTGATAAATGAAAATTATTTTATTTTTGTTTTTTATAGTTTATGGTGTTTGGGCTGAAGATTTTATCTCACCTAAAGAATACCAAGAATCCCTTTACAAAAATCCAAGAGGCATAAGTTGTGCTAAATGTCATGGTGATGGAGGACAACAAACACTAGGATATTACACTAAAAATGGAGAAAAAACTCCTTTTATAGTACCGAGTATTAAAAACACTCCTTATGCACGTTTTAGAGAAATTCTAAGCCAACCTCAGGAGGCAAAAAGCATTATGCCGACTTACTCATTAACAGAAGATGAGATGAAATCGCTTTATGATTATATTACTAACAACAAAAGGAGTAAAAAATGAAAAATAATAAAAAGGCCTTTGAAGAAGCTTGTGAATATATAGCAGGTGGGGTTGATTCTCCTGTGCGTGCTTTTGCAAGTGTAGGTAGCAATCCTTTATTTATCAAGCAAGGAAAAGGTGCTTATATTAGTGATATAGAAGATAATACTTATATAGATTATGTACAAAGTTGGGGGCCTTTACTTTTTGGACATTGTGATGAGGATATTGAAAAAGCTTGTAAAAAAGCATTAGAACACGGTTCAAGCTTTGGCGCACCAACCCTAGCTGAAACTAAATTAGCTAAATTTATCCTAAAAGATTGGCCGCATTTAGACAAAATACGCTTTGTAAACAGTGGCACAGAAGCTACTATGAGTGCCATTCGTCTTGCAAGAGGATTTAGTAAAAAAGATAAAATCATCAAATTTGAAGGATGTTATCATGGGCATTCTGATTCTTTACTAGTAAGTGCTGGAAGTGGTGCAGCTACTTTTAACACCCCAAGTTCTTTAGGTGTTTTAACCGATGTAGCTAAAAATACTCTAGTAGCTATTTATAATGACATTGATAGTGTTAAAAACTTAATCAATAACGATGATAATATAGCTTGTATCATTATAGAGCCAATTGCAGGAAACATGGGCTTAGTACCTGCTAAAATAGAATTTTTACAAGAGCTAAGAAAACTATGTGATGAGCATCAAATTCTTTTAATTTTTGATGAAGTTATGAGTGGTTTTAGAGCTTCATACCTAGGCTCTTTTGGAATTAATAATATAAAAGCTGATATAGTAACTTTTGGTAAGGTTATAGGCGGAGGTATGCCTGCGGCTGCTTTTGCTGCAAGAGCTGAAATTATGGATTTATTAAGTCCTTTGGGCGGGGTATATCAAGCAGGAACACTAAGTGGCAATCCTCTTGCTATGGCTGCAGGCTATGCGAGCTTAAAAAAAGCAAGAAATTATGAAGGTTTATATGAAAAATTAGAAAAACTAGGCAAAAGACTTACTCAAGGCTTTAAAGAAGCTGCAAATGATTGTAAAATTCCTTTGCAAGTTAATTGCGTTGGTTCTATGTTTGGATTTTTCTTTTGTGAAAACCCTGTTAATAATTATCAAGATGCTTTAAAATCAGATACTAAATTATTTGCTAAATTTCATGCACAAATGCTAAGCAAAGGCGTGTATTTGGCACCATCTCAATTTGAAACAGGTTTTATATGTGAATGTATGGATAAAAAAATCATTGATAAAACTATACAAGCAGCACAAGAAAGTTTTAAAACCCTATGAATAAAAGACAAAAAATCATTCGTAAAGGTATAGAAGCTGCAGATGGATTAAGCCTTGGTATATCCATGGTTGTAGCTGTTTTAATCGGGGTTGGTATAGGCTATTTTTTAAAAAATTTAACCGGTATATCTTGGCTTTTTTGGGTAGGAGTGTTTATAGGAGTAGCTGCAGCGATTTTAAATGTTTACAAAGCTTACAAAGCACAAGTAAAAAGCTATGAGGAATTTAAAGAAGAAAATCGCTATAAAGATTTAAAAAATGATCCTAAAGCCTAAAATTTTACTAAAACTCTTGCTAGGATTAAATTTACTTTTCTTAGCAGGAGTTTTTTTCTATAAAGGAATAAGCTTTGAATTATTCATCAGTTTTGAATTTGGATTTTTAGCTCAAAATTTGATCATTTTATTTTCTTTTTTAAATTACAAAAATTTTATTTATAAGGCTGCTAAAAATTACACTTTTACTCAAAGACCCTTGCAAATTTTTGCTAAAAAACGATATTCTTTGCCAAAAATTATAAAATTTATCCATATAGATGACGATTTAAAACCAAAATTTAAAAGTATTTTTAAAAACGCATTAGCTTTTTTTTCTTTGTTTAAAATTTTTGCTTATGTGTTTTTAATAGCAGGATTTTTATTTTTAGAGTTTCAAGGCTTAATGAGTATTTTTGCCTTGTTTTGTGCAATGTTTGTCACACCCATAGCGGTATTAATATATAATTTTTTAATAAGAAAATGTTGAGCTCAAAAAGAACGATTAGATCATTAACTGCATTGTTTTTTGGTATGATTTTTGTTTTTATAGGAAGTGCTTTAACGGTAAATTCTATAGCAATTATTTTAAAACATAACGATGTTAGTAATTTTTATATAGGGATAATAGGAAGTTGTTATTTTCTTGGTGCTATGGTAAGCACTATTAGTGCTCATAGGATAGTCTCTAAAGTAGGACATATAAGATCTTTTGGAATTTTTGCCATCATTTTTGGTATAGCTACTATGCTTCATAGTTTAAATTCTAATCTTTATTTTTGGATGGTTTTGAGATTTTTGCTTGGTTTTTGTTACTATGCACTTTTAATGGTCATAGAATCATGGCTTAATGAAAAAGCAAAAAATGCTATTCGCTCAAGAGTAATAGCCTTTTATGAAGTAGTATTTTATTCATCATCAGGCTTTGGGATTTTACTTATGTCATTTGACTTCCCAAGTAATACAGTATTTATTTTAAGCGCTAGTTTTATTATGTTTGCTTCTATTCCTTTATTTTTAATCCGTATTAAAGAGCCGGTTTTACCACAAAAAACCAAAATTTCCATCCCTAAAGTTTTTGATATAGTGCCTTTAGCTTTAGTGACAAGCTTTATAGCAGGTATGCTTTTAAATGGATTTTTCTCCATGGCTTCTTTATTTATACTCATACAAGGATTTGGCGCAAAAGAAGCTTCGATTTTTATATTTTGTACCATGCTAGGAGGGTTTATATCTCAACTTTTCATCGGAACCCTTTCTGATAAAATTAGTCGTAAATTTGCTATTATTTTATGTGCTTTTACGGCTTTAAGTGCTATGCTTTGTATTTTACTATTAAGCTATAATATTTATTTAAAATACTTTTTTGGCTTTTTGCTGGGTATGGGAATGTGTTGTTTATATGCTCTTTCTTTAGCTAGAGCAAATGACATGCTTGAAGATTCTAGCAAAAGAGTTGAACTTGGCAGAGCCGTTCTTTTTACTTATTCTTTTGGTGCTTTATTTGCGCCTGCTGTGCTTGGAACTTTAATGTATTATTTTGAAGGTAATGGTTTTATGTATTTTTACATCGTTTTATTAACTGTTTTAATTGCCTTTGCTATAGATAAACCAAAATTTAAAAATCTAACCAAATTTAAAAGAAAACCAGGTAATATGGTAATGCTAGATGATAACTAATATTTCTAACAATCAAAATCAATTTGCAAAAAACGAAACAAACAAAGACAACAAAAGTGAGAAATCGGACAAAAAAACCTCACTTAACGATGCTTTAAAAAATCCTTTATTTTCTAAAAATGATCCTGAAGTCAAATTGCCTAAAGACTATGTAAGCAAAATCGATCAAAAATTACAAGAATTATTAAATAAACTCTTAGATCAAATCAAAACCAACAAAGATCCTGATTTAGCAATATTAAAAAATCACAAAGATTTAAATTTTGCACCTAATTTTGCTAATGAACTTAAAAAACTTCAAGCAGAGCTTTCTAAAAATCCTGAATTTGAAAAACTACTTAAAGTTTTAGAAGATCTAGTTAAACCCGCTAAAGATATCAACAATAAAAATCTTTCATCCTTGGTAAAAAATTCAGGTGTTTTTTTAGAAGCAAAACTCAATCATTCTTTAAAAGAACAAAATTTACCACAAAGCTTTTTTAATCTTTTAAATACCATAAAAGGGGCTACTAGTGAAAATCTAAAACGCGATATAAGTAATTTAGATCTTAAAAATCTTGACACCACAAGTACACTAAAAGAACTTATTCACATCTTACAAAATCACAAAAAAGATAATAAAATTTCTTTAGAAAATACAAATTACAAGACACTTTTTAAACTATTTGATAAAATAGAAAATTTTAAAAACTATATCAATAAAAATCCAAACTCCATTAGTCAAGAAAAGCTACAAAATATTGCTAATAATTTCATTAAAAATCTCAGTAAAAATTTAGCACTTATCAACAAAGAACTAGCCAAACCTGAAAATATAAAAATTCAAAATACGCATATATTAAAAGAGCTTAGTCAAAGCATTAAAGATCTTATAGCACTTTTAAAAGATATAAAAAATCACAAAAACAAAACTGAAATAACACAAGAAAATTTAAATAAAACTCCACATACTAAAGACATCAAAGAAGAATCAAAAGAGGAAATAAAAACTCCGCAAAAAAACACAGAGGATAAAAAAGAAGCTCAACAAAAACAAGAAAGCATGACAAAAGATAAAGAAATTCAAAACACAAAAGAAGAAAAAACACCACAAAGCAAAGATATCAAAGAAAATCCTAAAGAAGAGCCCAAAACACCACAAAAAAATACTGAAGATTTAAACAAAAATGATAATAAAAGTCAAAATTTACAAACAAATAACACTAAATTAGAAGATATATTTAAAAGTACTTCAGGTAAAATTTTACTAGAAAATATTTTCAAACAAAATGTAAGTAAAAATCTTAATTTTAGTCAAAATTTACAAGAAGAGCTTTTAAATAATCTAAACAAAGAACTAGGCTTAATAGGAAGAAAACTCAATGAGGTTTTAAAAGCTTTAGATCCTAAAAATTATGAAGCAAAAAATTCTTTAGATGATATAAAAAACATAGAAAAAAAATTAGAACTTTCTATAAAAGATCTTGGAAAAATTACTCCAAAAGATACTGCAGAAATTTCTTCAGAATTACAAAAAGACATCAAATCCACTCTTTTGCAAGTTTCTAATCTGGCTAAAAATTTAGACAATGAAAGCATATTAAATCAAGCAAATCGTCTTATAGCTCAGCTTGAGTTTAATCAGCTTTTATCTTTAGCCAATAATAGCATTCATACTTTTTTACCTTTCTTTTGGGATGATTTAGAAAAATCTAATGTAGTTTTTAAACGCGGTAAAAAAGATAAATTTTATGCACAAATTAATCTTGAATTTGAAAAATTAGGAAAAATCAATGTATTTTTATCTCTAAGTAATGATAAATACATTGATATAAATATGATGATAGAAAATGCTAATTTTAGAAAAAAACTTTACGAAAGAGCACATGAGCTAAAAAAAGCCTTAGTTAAAGTAGGACTTCTAAGCTCTAATTTTTTCATCAGTGATATAGTTAAAAGCAAATTTCATAATCAAGAAGAATACAATGACTTTAATATGGGTTTTGATACAAGGGCTTAAAAATGGCTAAAAAAACAAAAAAAGCCGTTGCGCTAGGCTATAACAAAGAAGATCAAAATGCACCAAAAATTCTAGCTAATGCTAAAGGTGAAAACGCTGCTAAAATCATCTCTTTAGCTAAAGAAAATGGCATACCCATAAAAGAAGACAAAGACTTAGTAGAAGTTCTTAGCAAGCTTGATCTAGGTGATGAAATCCCACCTAATATGTATAAAGCAGTGGCTGAAATTTTTGCCTTTTTATATAAAGTTGCTAATGAAGATGAGACTAAACAAAGTCCGCAATCTTCTTAGAAAATTCAACTTGCTCATAAGCATTTTTACTAAATTTTAAAAACCCTTTTTGAGCGATTAAAACTATCGTCGAACCTAGCTCAAAATTTCCAAGTCTTTGACCTTTTTTTACAAAAAGCTCATCATAAGTATGAGTAAAATCAAAATTTGCAGCATTAGTTTGTATACTAGTATCAAAACTAAAATGCATTTTACCTACATTTAGCGCACCCACAAATACCATCCAAAGTATAAATTTTCCTTCCACTAAGCACTTTAAAACTACTCTTTCATTTTTAGTATAAAGGTTTATAATCTTAGCCAACTTTGCCTCACTCACACTAAATAAAGCTCCACTCATATAAGTAGCACTTAAAATTTGCATATTACAAGGTGCGTGATAATGATGATAATCTTTTGGAGATAGATAAATATTTGCATAATCTATGCCATTTTCTAATTCTTCTTTGCTAGCTGAGTTTTTTAAAAGCTCTTCTATGCTATAACTTGAACCTTTAATACTAAAGGCTAAATTTTCTTTTAAGTCATTTTGAAAACTACTTCCAAGTTCTAAAATTTTACCATCACTTGGACTTACAAAGCCATCTTCTAATTCTCGCTCATTTAACAAAGTTCTTGTAAATAAAGCATTTAAGCTCTCATATTCTTCTAAGGATTTAAATTCACTCATATTGATATTAAAAGCATTCACATAAGCTTTATTAATGTTTTTTTGTATGATTTTTGGAAATTTATATTTTGCTATGATTCCAAACATTTTTGAAGCACTATTGCTAAATCCCACTTATTCTCCTTTTAATCTAATCAAAGCTATCTCACTAGGAGCTAAAAATCTCACAGCAGGCCCCCAAAATCCAGCCCCACTGCTTACATAAAGCAAACTATCTTTGCTTAATTTATAAAGCCCATACACAAAGCCTTGCTCTAAATATACTAGCAAAGAAAAAGGGAAAATTTGTCCTGCGTGTGTATGTCCTGATAAAATCAAATCAAACCCACTCACATCATAAGTTTTTACATATTTTGGCTGATGCGTGATTAAAATATTAACTTTTTCTTGATTGATTTGAGTTTTAATTTTTTCTATATTGCTTTCTTTAAAGCCCAAACGTTTAGCAGCCAAATCCAAAGTCCCACTTAAAGTAAAATCTCCAAAATCAATACTTTCATCTTCTAAAACTTTGAAATTTTTAAGCGTTTTAAGCTTTTTGCTTATTGCATTTATATCATTATAATACTCATGATTTCCATAAACAAAATAAGTACCATATTTTGATTTAAAATTTTCTAATAGATCAATATAAGACATACTAGCAATATCTGCATCGATTAAATCCCCAGCTATGATGATTATATCAACATTTAAAGTATTAACCTCATCAATTAAGGTTTTTAAAAAATCTTCACCTAAATTTTTCCCTAAATGCACATCAGAAAGCAAAGCTATGTTTAAATCTTCTTTTAAATTTTTAATTTTAATATCTACCTCATTAACCTTAGGTGTGCTAATAGCATTTACAAAGCCTTTAAACACCATACTAACGCTAAGTATAATAAGCCAAGAATCAAAAATTAATTTTAAAAACTTTCTTCTTTGAAGGCTAAAAATTTGCTCTTTTTTATTTTCGTTAAAGAAAATCCAAGAACCAATTTCAAAAACCACTCCAAAAAGCAAGAAAAAGCAAGTAATAGTAGGAAAAATAGCTAAAATATAATAAAGCTTTTCATGCAAAAAATCCCCGCGCATATTTACAAAAAAGATTAATTCACATGCAAAAACTATTAAAACAAGAGCTAATACAAACTTCTTATAAGGTTTTAAAAAATCAACCTTACTTAAAAATCTTTTATAAATATACCAATTTGCCAAAGCAAAAAATAAAACTAATAAAGTAAAAAAAACAAACACTCTCATAGTGTAATTTTATTTAAGCAAAATTAATACTTTTTAAAGTAAAATCGCAAAAAAACATTTGGGAAAGAAATTTGGCTTTAGTAGATTTAATCGATGCAAATAAGAAATTTAATACAAAAATAGTTTTAGAAAATGCAAATTTTAGTGCAAATTTAGGAGAAAAAATCGCCATTATAGGCAAAAATGGCGAAGGAAAATCAAGCTTTTTAAAAGCCCTTATGGGAACTTTAAAACTAGATAGCGGTAGAGTGATTAAACAAAATAACGCTAGCATAGGTATGCTAAGCCAACAAGTAAGCTTTGAAAGCACCTTAAGCGTGAGTGAGGCTATCAAAAAAGAACTTGAAGAAATTTATCAAGCCTTAAAAGAATTTGAAAACTATAATGAAAAACTAGCTCTTGATCCTGAAAATAAAGAATATTTAAAGAAAGTAGATGAATTAAGTTTATTTATAGATTCAAAAGATGCATGGAATTTAGACCAAAAAATACAAAGAATACTAGAAGAGTTTAAACTATTAGAGTATAAAGACAGAACACTTTGCTCTTTAAGCGGAGGAGAGATAAGACGTGTAGGGCTTTGCACGCTTTTGCTGAAAAATCCTGATATATTATTGCTTGATGAGCCAACCAACCATCTAGATGTATATATGAGTAGCTTTTTAGAAGAAAGATTGAAAGCTTCTAAAATGTGTGTTATTTTCATCTCTCATGATAGATATTTTATCGATGCAATAGCGCAAAAATGCGTAGAAATAGAAGCAGGAAAATTAAGCGTTTTTGAAGGCGGATACACACAATATCTAGAAAAAAAAGCAGCTATTTTAGCTTCCTTAGCTAAAAGTCATGAAACCTTACTTAAGCAACTAAAAAGCGAAGAAGAATGGTTAAGAAGAGGAGTTAAAGCTAGACTTAAACGTAACGAAGGGCGTAAAGAACGCATTTTTAAAATGCGTGAAGAAGCCAAGAAAAACCCAGGAGCTATCAAACGCTTACAACTTGAGATTAAAAGAGCAAGTAAAAATTTCAACCAAACCCAAAGTCAAAATCGTAAAAAAATGCTTTTTGAACTTAAAAATATCTCAAAATCTATCGCTAACAAGACACTTTTTAAGGACTTTAATGCACGAATTTTACAAGGTGAACGCATAGCCATAGTAGGTAAAAATGGCTGTGGTAAATCTACTTTTTTAAAAATTTTACTTGATCAAATTCCACTTGATAGTGGAGAAATTAAAAGAGGTGAAGTTAAAATAGGCTATTTTGATCAAAGCAGAAGCTTACTCAATACCGATAAAAAACTTTTAGAAATTTTTTGCCCAAATGGCGGTGATCATATTCAAGTGCGTGGTAAAAATATGCATGTTTATGGATATTTAAAACAATTTTTATTTCCAAAAGAATTTTTAGAGCAAAGTGTGAGTGTGTTAAGTGGGGGCGAGAAAAACAGAGTTGCCCTAGCCTTGCTTTTTACTAAAGAATATGATGTATTAATCTTAGATGAACCAACAAATGATTTAGATATAGCTACGATTAATATTTTAGAAGAATATTTACTTTCTTTTGAAGGTGCGATTTTGCTTGTATCACATGATAGATATTTTGTTGATAAAATAGCAACTAAACTTTATGCTTTTGAAGATAATGCAAATATTAACATAGAAGTTCTTTCTTACAGCGAATATTTAGAAAATGAAAAAGAATACAAAGACTTTGAAGAATTTTCTAAAAGCTTAGAAATAAATACCACAACAAGTGTAAAAACAAAAGAAAAATCAAGTAAAAAACTAAGCTATAAAGAAAATGAAATTTTAAACTCATATCCTGATAAAATTCATAAATTAGAAGAAGAAATCAAAGAAATCAAAAATGCCCTAAGCAATCCTGCAATCTATCAAGAACTAGGTATAAATACCCTTTATGAAAAGCTAAACTCTTTAGAAAATGAACTTAGTATTTTAGAAGAAGCTTATTTTGAGGTTTTGGAAAAAAGTGAAAGCACTGATTAACTTTATATATTTTAAATAAGATAAAATTACTCAAATTTATTTAAGGAAAAACTATGACTTTAATATCTATTTTATGTATTTACACGGCCTTTTTGGTTTTTATATCTTATATGCAAATTTCTTTTTTAAAAAAAGAAAGAGAAAAACAAGCAATTATTTTAAATGAGCATGATTATAAAAATGCTGCAAATATCGCCATAGAAAATGAAAAATACAAAATCTTTTCTAATCTTTATAATCTGATAATTAATATTTCTTGGATGAGCTTTGGCTTTTTATATTTAAAAGAAATTTTTATAAAAGAAAATTCTACTTTAGAAAATACTTTATTTTTACTTACATTTTTATTGATTATTAGTATTTTAAATTTACCACTTAGTTATTATGAAAGCTTTATAAAAGATAAAAAACACGGCTTTTCAAATATGACTTTAGCACTTTTTATTAAAGACAACATTAAATCTTTAGCCCTAATGCTTATTTTTGGCTTTTTAATCATCTATACTTTAGTGTTTTGCTTTGAATTTTTTAACACATACTGGTGGATTGTTGCTTTTGCTTTAAGCTTTATAATCATACTTATTATAAATCTCATCTACCCTACTCTTATTGCACCTATGTTTAATAAAATGAAAAAACTTGAAGATGAAAATTTATTAGAAAAAATCACCAATTTAATGCAAAAATGTGGCTTTAGTGCAAATGGTGTTTATGTTATTGATGCAAGTAAAAGGGATAAAAGATTAAATGCTTATTTTGGCGGTTTATTTAAAAGCAAAAGAGTGGTGCTTTTTGATACACTTTTAAATGCTTTAAAAGAAAAAGAACTCATTGCTGTTTTAGGTCATGAGCTAGGACATTTTGTGCATAAAGATTTACTAAAAATGTTATTTTCTAGTGCTTTGATGCTTTTTGCTTTATTTTTTATCTTTGCACATTTACCAAGCTTTTTTTATATTGAAAGTCATTTAGATGGAGTAAATGCTGGAGTTTTTGCGCTTTTATTGATTTTTGGAAATATTTTTACTTTTATTATCTCCCCGCTACTTAATAAAATGAGTCAAAAAAATGAATTTAATGCTGACTTACATGGAGCAAAACTAAGTTCTAAAGAAGATATGAAAAATGCCCTCATAGCCTTAGCAAAAGAAAATAAAGCCTTTGTTAAAACAAGTAAAATTTATACCTTCTTTCATCTAAGCCATCCTTGTATTTACGATAGAATCAAAGCTTTGCAATGATTTCAATCAAACAGGCCTTAAAGCAAGCTTACGCAAAAGATCCTACTCACAAAGAATATATACTTTTTATTCTTTGTGAGCTTTTACAAAAAGATAAGGCTTGGATTTTTTTAAATCCTGAATTTCAAATCGATGAAAAAGTTTTTTTAGAATACGTAGATAAATTTTTAAATGGCGAGCCTTTTGAGTATTTATTTCAAAAAACACAGTTTTATGGTTTAGATTTTTTTATTGAAAAAGGGGTTTTAATACCGCGTTTTGATAGTGAAATATTACTTGAAAGATGCTTAGAAATTTTAGATCATAACTCTTTTAAAAATATACTTGAAATTGGCTTTGGGAGTGGAATTTTAAGCATCTCTCTAGCAAAATTAAAGCAAATTTTTATACAAGCTTGCGATATCAATCCAAAAGCATTGGAACTTGCTAAAAAAAATGCAGATTTTCATAATGTTTCAAATTTAATTGATTTTCAACTTTGTGATTTTAAAAATATGCAAGGAAATTTTGACTTTATTTTTTCTAATCCACCTTATATTAAAAATGACTATCCTTTAGATAAATGGGTGCAAAATGAACCGCATAATGCTTTATTTGGCGGGGATAAAGGTTGGGAAATTTTACACGAAATTATCCTTTTTGCCAAAAATCATAACACAAAAGTCTTAGCATGTGAATTTGGTTATGATCAAAAAGCAATTTTAAATAAAATTTTAGAAGAAAATGATTTTAAAGCTACTTTTTATCAAGATTATAATGGATTTGATAGAGCCTTTGTTGCGTGGAATTTAAAAAATTAGACTATAATTATCTTTTTATAGGAGAAAATAATGAAATCAATATATTTATTTTTACTAGCAAGTTTAATTGGGATTGAAATTAGCATAGGCGTACTTTTAGCTCCGACTATATTTTATCCTGCTAAATTCATAGGCGAAGGAGTTTTAACTCATTTTCAAAGTGGACTTTTAATGACACACATTTTTGTACAATTTGGTTATGTTTTACTAGGTGTGAGTGTTTTATCTGTTTTAATGGAAATTTTCTCATTTAAGGATAAAAATTTAACTTTTAAAATAAATTTTTCAAAATTCATGCTTTCTTTAATCATTTTGGCACTAAGTTTGCTTTTTGTATTTTACTTCACTGCTTATGTTTTAGAAGCACAAAGCTTAGGAGAAGAAGCAACTAAGACTCAAGAATTTATAAAAATTCATGGTGCAAGTGAAGTTGTGATGAAAATTATCATGTTATCACAAGTAATTTTATTTTTTTTAAATTTTAAAACAAAAAAAATGATATAATAAAATAAGTCTTTAAAAGGAGTCAAAGATGAAAATAGGCGATATAGGGACAACTCAACAAAACCATTACTTAAATCAAGCGCAAAAAAGCCAAGAAAAAGCTTTAGAAAATATAGCCGCAATGCGTGCTATAGATGGGAGCGATGGGGCAAATTTAGCCATAGCTGATTCTTTAAGAAGTCAGTATAGCACCATAGATCAAGGCATTTTAAATGCTTATGATTCAGTAGGTGTTTTGCAAATTGCAGACTCAGCGCTAAATAATATCTCAGCTACTGCAGATAGACTTAATGAGCTTTCTGTACGCTCAAATAGTGTTGCATTAAATGATAGACAAAAAAGCATGCTAAATGCTGAAGCAAATAAGCTCATCAGCTCGATCAATGATGCATTTTCAAACGCGACTTTTAATGGAAAAAATGTTTTCCAAAGTATGGATTTTGTTGTTGGATCTGGGGTTGAAAGTATCAATTTAAATCAACCAAGCACGGCAAACTTAAGCCTTGAAAACCAAGATGGAATTCGCGATTTTCAAGATCAAGTAGGTTCTTTACGCGCAGATATTGGTGCTGGGATTAATGCTATCCATTCTAATATCAACTCATCTTTGCAAACTAGCATTAACACTAAAGAAGCTGAAAGTAAATTGCAAAATAATGACTTAGCGCAAAATATCAATGATTTTAATGCAAATTACCTAAAAGAAAATGCATTTTTATTTGCAAATGCTCACTCAAATGTAATGCTACAAACTAAACTAGCAAGCCTACTTCAATAATAAAACTCCCAAATAAGGGAGTTTTTTAAGGAAAAATATGCAAGATAATGCTTTGTTAAAGCAAGTTTTAAAACATCCTTTATATGAAAAAATTCAAAAACTTGGCACAAAAGTTCAAAACTCAAATTATCTTATAAACGAAAGTTTTGATATTTTTTGCGATAAAAGTTTAAATAATGAGATTAAGGACATTGCCTTAGAATTAAAACCTTGGCGCAAAGGACCTTTTAAAATCAATGATTTGTTCATAGATACAGAGTGGCAAAGTTTTATTAAATTTAACATATTAAAGCCTTATATGCAAGAAATCAAAGGCAAAGTGGTTGCGGATATTGGTTGTAATAATGGTTATTATATGTTTAAAATGCTTGAATTTAATCCTTCAACACTCATAGGTTTTGATCCTTCTATTAAGTATTATTTGCAATTTTTACTTTTAAACTCTATTGCAAAAACTCCTATACAATATGAGCTTTTAGGTGTGGCTGATGTACCAAATTATGGCATAAAATTTGATGTAATTTTTTGTCTTGGCGTAATTTATCATCGCAGTGATCCTATAGCCATGCTAAAACAACTCAAGCAATCTTTAAATAAAGATGGCGTAGTCTTTTTAGATACTATGTATATAGAAGATGAAAGAGAAATTGCACTTATCCCTCAAAAAACTTATTCAAAAATACCAAATATTTTTTTCATTCCGTCGATATTGGGTTTAAGAAATTGGTGTTATAGAGCTGGATTTAGTGAATTTGAAGTTATAGCAACCAAACAAACTGATTTTGAAGAACAAAGAAAAACACAATGGATTGATTCTTATTCTTTAGATCAATTTTTAGACGAAAATGACTCAAATTTAACTTGTGAAGGCTATGAAGCACCAAAAAGAGTTTATGTTAAATTAAAGGTGTAAAAATGGCAAGAACAGTAAGTGCTGTTACTATAGAAGAGCTAATAGACCCTGAAGAATTAAATCGCATTAAATCAGAACTTATCACTTGTCCAGGGATAAATAATGCTTTAGCAGGAAGTATTTCTCATATAGAAAAAAACTTTGCTAAAGGTATCTTAATCACAACCCATGATATGGCAGTAGATGAGCTAGGATTAGTGCATAGTGGTTTTGTATTTAATGCGGCAAATTATATAGCTCAAGCTGCAATCAATAAAGAATTTAGCGTCTTAATAGGCTCAAGAAGCTTTTTTTATGCGCCTTTAAAAGTTGGAGATGTTTTAAATCTTGAAGCAAGTGCTTTATTTAGTGATGATTCAAGAAAAAGAGAGGTTAAAGTAGTTGGCTTTGTAAATGATATTAAAATTTTCGATGCATCTTTTCAAGTAATCACCACAGATGATCATATATTTAAATTAAAACAAAGTCAAAGCACAAGCTCTAGCAGTCAAAACCAACAAGAAACCTCCAAGCAAGATGCTACTCCAGAGGAATTAAATGCTGTTTTAAAAGGAATCGGGGGTTAAAGGCAAATCCACCCAATTCTTTGGGCATTCTTTATGGTAAGTCCCGCTTGCATCATAATATTCTTTACAATCATCATAAAAGTGGTTTGAAATTCCTCTTTCATTTACAAAACAACCACCAAAAAATAATGCTAAAAATCCAATGAAAAATATTTTTTTAAACATCTCTTTTCCTATTTTAATCTTATTTGTTTACGCCATTTGTAAGGCTCTATAGGATTTTCATCTACCCATAAGCCTTTTTTATTTTCTTTGGCATAATTTTGCTCATTTACATATAAATCACTATAATGTTCATAAGCCCAAGCAAAACCATTTTTAACCATAACTTGATTGATATCTTTATCATTTAAATACACAATGGCTAAAATTCTACCATATTTATCCTCATCTTTTACATTCAAAACCACTTCTTTATTCAAGACAATTGCATTTAAAAATTGCGCAGCCATCTTTCCATAAGCTTGATCACTTTCAGGTGCATCTATACCAAAAAGTCTAATTTTAAGTTTTTCATCTTCAAATTTAGCCTCAATAGTATCCCCATCTACTACACGACTTACTTTAGCATTAATGTATGAGCCACTATCATAATTTAAAATATAAGCAAAAGCAAATAAAAAAAGTGCAATTAAAAATTTCTTTGGATCTTTTAGTAAAGTTATTAATAATTTAATTTGCTTTTTAGAAATTTTCATTTAAACCTCATCTATATAAAAATATGCCATAATTACAACAAAAAGGAGATTTTATGCAAGAAATTATACAAAATTTTAAACAAATTACTCAAATACCTCATTGTAGTTTCCATACCGAAGAATTAAAAAATTTTCTTATTGATTTTGCCAAAAGTCAAAACTGCCGAGTAAACGTTGATAAAGCAGGTAATATCCATACATATAAAGGAAAACCTAAAATTTGTTTACAAAGTCATTATGATATGGTTTGCATGGGAGAGGCTCCTAATATACAAATGTATGAAGAAAATGGATATTTAAAGGCTAAAAACTCGAGCTTGGGTGCAGATAATGGCATAGGAGTATCATTAATGATGCAAGCTTTAAAAGACTTTGAAAATATTGAATGTCTTTTTACTAATGATGAGGAAGTTGGCCTTTGTGGAGCAAATAATCTTTCACATGCTTTGATTTCAAACAAACTATTAAATTTAGATCATGAAAGTGATGATGAAGTTGTTATAGGTTGCGCTGGTGGTGTGGATATTTTTGCTAGTTTAAACTTAGAAATAGGCAAAAAAGAAGGTGAATGCTATGAAATAGAAGCAATTGATTTTAAAGGTGGGCATTCAGGGATTGATATTGTTAAAAATATTAAATCTTCTATTAAAGAAGCAAGTTGTTTTATCACTCAAAACCAAGGTGAGCTTTGTGAATTTAGTGCAGGTGAGAGAATCAACTCTATACCAAAACATGCTAAAATCATAGCATTTTTTAAAAATCCCCCAAAAGAAAATAATCAATTTAAAGTGAATTATATAGGTAAAATCAAAAGGACATATTATAAAAATTCTCAAATCATTTTAAATCTTATCAATGCTTTTGCACAAGGTGTTAGAACTTTTAATCATCAATTAAATTTAGTCCAAACAAGTATCAACCTTTCGTTAGCTTATGAAAAAGAAGGTAAATTTCATTTTGAACTTTTTGCAAGGTCGAATGATTTACAAGAGCTTAAAAATATAGAATTTGAAACCTTAACTTATTTTAAAATGCAAAATTGTGAAGTTGCAAGTGCAAATTTTTATCCGCCTTGGGTCAATAAAGATACTAATTTTGGAGAAGAAATTCTAAGTTATTTCAAAAAAGAAAATCCAAACGCCAAGCTTTATACTATACATGCTGGTTTAGAATGTGGTATTATAAGTGAAAAACAACCACTAGAATGTTGCTCCATAGGCCCAAATATCCTTAGTCCTCACTCAACAGATGAAAAATGTGAAATAGCTTCTATTGAAAAAATCAGCAAAATTCTTTTTGCTATCTTAAAAAATTACCAATAAGCAAAAAACCAATATTTTGACAAACAAATTCAAAATATTGGTAAATATTTATTTAAATAATAAAAAATTTTATTTACTATTAATAAAACTTACACTATACTCTCGCATATTTTAAAAACAAGGAGAGAGTATGGAAATGCTAACTAGCCTTAGCGAAGGCACTCAATTTAGTATCCAACTAGCCGTAGTTCTCATTTGTCTTTTTTATGGGGCAAAAAAAGGTGGTATCGCTCTAGGTTTGTTAGGCGGTATAGGTTTATTAGTTTTAAGTTTTGGTTTTGCTGTAGCACCTGGAAAACCTTCTATTGATGTTATGCTTACTATCTTAGCTGTTGTTGTTGCTAGTGCAACTTTACAAGCTAGTGGTGGTTTAGATGTAATGTTGCAAATTGCAGAAAGAGTTTTAAGAAAAAATCCTAAATTTTTAACCATCTTAGCTCCTTTTGTAACTTGCTTTCTGACCATGCTTTGTGGAACCGGACATGTTGTTTATACTATGATGCCTATTATTTATGACATTGCTATTAAAAATGGCATTCGTCCAGAAAGACCAATGGCTGCTTCTAGCATTTCTTCTCAACTTGGAGTTATAGCAAGTCCTGTTTCAGTTGCTGTTGTAAGTTTAACTGCATTACTTTTAAATCCAGAAATTAATAAACATCCTTTAGCAGGATTTGATGGCTATGTAGATTTACTTGCTATTACTATACCTTCTACTTTAGTGGGTGTTTTAGCTATAGGAATTTTTTCTTGGTTTAGAGGAAAAGATCTTGATAAAGATGAAGAATTTCAAGCTAGAATCAAAGATCCAGAACAAAGAGAATACATCTATGGTGATAGCAAAACTCTTCTTGGACAAAAACTTCCAACTATTCAATGGGTAGCTATGTGGATTTTCTTAGGTGCTATTGCAATAGTGGCTATACTTGGAGCCTTCCCAGAACTTAGACCACAATTTACCTCAAAAGGCGTTACTAAACCTATGAATATGGTTGCAGTAATTCAAATGTTTATGCTTTTAGCAGGTGCGGCACTTATCATCTTTACTAAGCTTGATGCAAGTAAAATTGCAAAAAATGAAATTTTTAAATCAGGTATGATAGCTTTAGTAGCTGTTTTTGGAATTTCTTGGATGGCAGATACTATGTTTGCAGTACACACTCCTATGATGAAAGAATCTTTAGGAAATATTGTTATAGAGCACCCTTGGACTTATGCAGTTATGCTTTTATTAATTTCTAAATTTGTTAATTCTCAAGCAGCAGCAATTGCAGCTTTTGTGCCACTTGCATTAGGAATTGGTGTTGAACCAGGTATTATCATTGCTTTTGCAGCAGCTTGCTATGGATATTATATTTTACCAACCTATCCAAGCGATCTTGCAACTATACAATTTGATAGATCAGGTACTACAAAAATAGGTAAATTTGTTATCAATCACAGCTTCATCTTGCCAGGTTTAATTGGTGTAATTGTTTCTTGTATAGTGGGTTATTTCTTAGCTTTAGGTGCAGGATATTTATAAAATCAAAGGGCTTGTTTTAAAGCCCTTTTTTATTTAAATGCTTTTTCTAAATCAATAGGCATAGCCTGATAACCAGTACTTGCTCCACTAAAGCGAATTTGTACTGAAGGTTCTTTAGCTCCCCATTTAAACTCATCTATTTCAGGTTTTGGTTCTCCTATAGCAACACCCTTGCTTAAATCAAAAGCCATACCGGCACTAGCGCTATAAACCATAATCGAATTTTTATCTTTATAATACTCAGCTAAAGAAGTAATAGGCGAAAACCATTTATTACCTCTTTGTTTTCCATATTCCCAAATTTGCTCTACGGTTTTATTTTTTTGATCTATTTTATATACAACCGCTCTTGAATATTTCATCGAAGCAAAAGCAGGTTGTGTTATAGCTCTTGCATCACCATTGTCAAAAGCTGTAATATAAATATATCTTTTATTAGATTTTTCATCTATTCTAAAAGCAGTGTGTTGTGTCCATGTAAAATCAAAGCCACCTTCCTTATTTTTATAACCAGGACATTTGCTATAATCATCTTCACAAATTATATTTTTGCCATTTTTATCAATAGGTTGCAAAAGTACTTTTTTATACTTTTCTCCCCAGCCCTTATGTGCTCCTAATATCCATTTTACTTTTTTATCACGGCCGATTTTTATAATAGCGCTTTGATGACGACTTGAAATGATAATACTATCATCGCTTGGATCATAATCTATGCTATTTACATGAGCCCAGTTACGCCCTACTCCAGTGCCTGCTATATCCCCAAAAATTTCACTTGTATCCATTTTGGCTAATTCTTCATTGCTTAAAGTTTTACCCGCTTTTGAAACATCTACATTCAAACAAACCGCACCTTGATCTAAAACTTTGATAATATTAGCTCTATATGGATCTAAAATTTCAAAAAGCCTCCACTCATCTACCACATTGCCATTATTATCAACCTCTAATATCACATCACGCACCGAGCGCACATTTTTACCATCAGGACGCTTAACATTAGCCAAGGCTACTCTTAAAAGATAATTTCCATTTGGCATTTGACTCATAGAATGAGAAAAATCTATATAAGAAGAAGGTAAAAGGCGGTTAAAAATTTCTCTACCCATTAAATCATATTTTACATATCTTTGACCAAACCCAAAGCTTAATGCCCCATCTGAATTTTGTCTAAAGCCCATCATAATACCACGATTATAAATATTGTTTTTATCCATTAGCTTATCATTATCTAAATACCAACGAATTTCACCCTTTGTATCGACAATGAAGGTATTAGAAGCCTCATCCCATTCTAAAGCACCACCACTTGGGTTATTCCATATAGCTTGAGAGCTTTTTGCGCTGTATTTTCCTGGAGTATTATTTACTAGATATAATCTATCTTCAAATTCTTTATCTACTTTAAGTACTTCCACTTTTTCAAAAGGTACACCTCTTTGCATAAGACTTCCACTTGGCTCTATATTTACCCCACCTGTTGCTATTTTATATACCTCATCTATTACTTTTTCACTTTTTCCAAAAGCACTTTTAGTATAGCTTACTTTTACTGTGTTTAAATACGATGGATAAAGTCCAAAAATAGGAATTCCTCCATAAGTTTTAATTTTATTAGAACTTACCTTATAAGATATAGTTTGCCCATTTGGTTTTGGAACTATAGTTACGCTTACATCGCTTAGTTTATACCCTCCATCCATAATTACAGCACTAAGCGGGGATAAACCATAAGGATTAAGCCTTATAGCTCCAATTTTTCCTTGCACTTGATAGTCTATCTTAGCCCCACTTGCTCCGCCTACAGCTAAAGCTAAATTTGGCGCTAAAACCACGCTAGCTAGCAAGCTTAAGCTGATGATTTTTTTAATTTTCATGCTTATCCTTTATAAGATCAATAACACCTTTAAAATAAAGGCATTATTTAACTGAAAGTTCTTTAACTATACGGATTAGTTCTTCTAAAGAAGTAATGTATTCAGGATTGATTTGATACTTACCATTTACTACAAAAGCAGGCGTGCCATAATTTCTTGAAATTTCATTAGCTTCATCATAAGCAACTAAAAGCTCTTTGGCTTCTTTGGTTTGTAAAAATTTTTGCAACTCTTCTTTGCTAACACCGATAGCATTTAAACCTATTTTATAAAACAAATCAAGATCATTTAAATTTAACTTTTGCTCAAAATGACTTATAAAATACACATCAGCAAGCTTATAGGTAAGACTTTTTTCGCTAGTAACATCTAAACCTAAAGCTTTTTCTTTAAAAGAAGCTAAAGCGAACATCTCATTTAAAGCCCCACCATACTCACTCATAGAACTTACCGAAAAAAGATCATATTTTAAATTTGGCAAAACCTCTTTAACCTTTGCCAAAGTGTGAAATTGATGATGAGTGTAACAATGAATACAACGATAAGAAAATACCTCTATTAGAGAATTTTGTGCATTTGGGATAGGCGTTTTTAAAATAATATACTCTTTACCCTCACTTAACGCATTGGCATTTATAGCAAAACTGAGCGTACAACAAACAATCAAAAAAATATTTTTTAAATTCAATTTTAACTCCTATATCATGATATTGCAATATAATTATATTGCAATATCATAAACATCAGGATTCAACCACACCTCCAGCATCTTTTCTTGATTGCTCACTAGATTGAACCATAATTCCTTTTGTATATTTCAACAGTTCCTCCCATTCTTTCTTTTGTAGCAAGATGCCTTTTTGAACACTCTCTTCGTAATTTTTTTCAATAATATCATGAGAAATACTTACATTCTCATCATTTCTGATTAAAGGATTTTTAGAAATTTCAATATAAAGCGCTCTTTCATCTAAATCACAAGGTATATTTTTCATTAAAATATCTGGAAAATCTTCATTATTTTTTATAAAGTATTCCACATACTGAGATTGCTTTATGTCATACCAATAAGCTTTAACATATAAATTTTTATTTGATAATCTTTTTAACTGAGAATACACAAAACACCTATTATAACATTTTGAAATTTTTATATTTAAAGAATTATATTGATTTAAAAAATCAAGTGCATACGCAATAATAATTTGAATATGACATAATATGCTATGATGATTAAGATCAACACTTAAATACTCATTTGTAATGTTTAATGTTATATCTAAATTGTCACTTTTTAAATAAGGCGCAGCTTTAAGAAAATTTGACAATCCATTTAATCCAGCCATTTGCATGTCAATAACCATAGATGCAATTAAATCAGCTTCTCCAAGATTTAATTTTAATCCATTATAAGCTTTAATACAAGCAGCTTTAAGTTCGTTTTTGGAAACATAAACATTATTATTAGATAAATCACAAACACTATGCTTATTTTTTGGCAATAATGGAAACATCCACTCATTAGCATGAATTTCATCCATTAAAGGTGCATTCTGAAACAATGTCACTTGAACCCATCTATCTGATCTTGGATCATACTTTGTTGCACCAAACATAGACAATTTAGCTCTTAAAAGATGCATAGGCAAAAAGTCTTTTGCTAAAACATTAGCCCTTATATCACCCATTACACAATTTCCCATAGTCCAAACTCTTCTAGCTATAGATGTAAAACAAGGGTTTTCTAATAAAAATTTACTTATATGTAAATAATCATCCTGATTTTTTAAAGTATTGTAAAATTTAACCACTTGCCTAGCAATATCTAAAGGTTGTTCTAGTTCATCTCCATTATCAATACCTCTTACTCCAAGCCTAGGCTCTTCTTTTTCTTCAGATATATACCAAAACCAATAATTATTTTCAGGATTTTCAAAATTAATACCTAAAGCCCAATCATATTTTTTCTCTATTACATTTTTAATTTCAGAAATTTTAACACCAGTAAGTTCTAATGGAGTTTCATCGATTGTCATCATTTTATCGTGTATATCAACTAATTCAGGATACAGTTCTAATAAACACGAAAGTACGATTTCTTGTGCTTCCAAAGAATATTTTTTTGTATATTCTACAAATTCCTCAATAACCATAGAAGCATTTATTTTTGTTTTTATTTCTTTTACTATATAAGAAAGCTCACTTGAAGCTATTTTGTTTAAATTATCTTGCCTTGAATCTATTGTTGTTATTTCTTTAAGATGTAAACTTGCTCTTTTTAAATAATCAATCAATTCTTTAGCCTTACTCATATCAAGCTTTTGTTGCATAACTTTTGACAAAGCTAATTCTCTTTGATAAAGCCAATTATCAACAACTTTTGGGTGTTTAATCAAATAAGGAGCCATACCAAGTCCAGTAGCATTTCCCACACCTAAATATCTTTGAATATCTCTATCAAGTTCTACAGCTTTATCTCCACCACGCTGTTTGGCTATATAATTTACCCAATCTAAACTAAATTGCCTTACAATATAAACAGCGCACATTTCAGCAGAAAATGACTGAGAAAAATCTCCATTTTTTTGCAGATTATCAAAATCAGAAATTCCAAATTTTCCACTTCCATATACAGCTGTGGTTCTTAATATATAACCAACTTTAGCTAGTTCATCTAAATCAGGTTGTTTTCCATTAGCTAAAGAATTAACAATATATTCAAAAATTCTTACACTTTTATTAGCCCTTGCTAAAACAAAAGCATTGTTAAAATTTCTACCAGCTTCTTGCAGTGGAACATTTTCTTTTAAAACAGTCAATAACCCACTATCAATCTCTCCATTTACAAAAGTAAAAGTAACATCCCACTTATTTGCTATAACTCTATCATTTCTTTCTTCATCTTTTATATAATTAGCAAATATAACAAGATGATATATTCCATGAGGTGTTCTAACTTGATATATTACATCACCAAATCCTTTATCATCTAAATCCCATAAAATATTTTTTAATACCCATTTTTCTTGAGCAATTTTCCTCATCAAAGTTCTAGTAAAACTAAGTCTAGATGAGTGCATAGAGCCTAGTCTTTCTAAAGACATGACTTCTTGTGGACTTCTTAATTTCATATCATTTTTCATTTTGTCTCCTTTTTTATATTAACGTAAATTTTGCTCATCTGCCATTTTAATTGCAATCTGTATAGAGTTCCATAAGGTTGGTAATAATATAAATGAAACAGGCACAGCAGTAATTACTATAAATGATTGTAAAGCCGAAATTCCTCCCTGTCCGATAGATATTAAAATAATTGCCAATACCCCCATTAAAATTCCCCAAAAAGCTCTAAGAAGTTTGCTAGGTTCAGTGTTCCCACTAACAATAACACTCATAGTATAAGTCATAGAATCACCAGTTGTAATAATAAAAATAGCTGCTAATATCAAAAATAATGCTGAAATAAATGTTGACAATGGCAATGACTGTGTTATTGCTATTAACGCAGCAGGTATATTAAAACCTTTAAAAGCAGAGCTTATGCTGCCTGGATTTTCAATCTCAAAATATAATCCTGTTCCACCAACAATAGTAAACCAAAACATTGTAATAATTGGTGCGCAAATACTTACAGCTATAATAAGCTCTCTTAAAGTCCTACCTCTTGAAATTCTAGCAATAAAGATAGCCAATACTGGACCATATCCTAAAAACCACCCCCAAAAAAACAAAGTCCAAGATGCAAGCCAAACAGTATCTTCTCTATAAGTAGCCATAGGTATAAAATTTTGTATCAAAGTTCCAACACCTTGAACATAAACATCCAAAATAAATTTTGTAGGACCAAAAATAAAAATAAAAAACATCAAACCTACAGCTAAAATAACATTCCATTTACTAAGAATTTGAATGCCTTTTGCTAAACCCCTAAGCGAAGATATAGTATAAACTAAAATAGCCAAAATAATAATACTCATTTGAGTGATTATATTATCTGGTATTTGAAAAATCATATTTAGTGCATAAGAAATTTGTAAACCTAAAAATCCTATAGGTCCTATAGTACCAGCAGCAACAGCCACAATACAAAAAGCATCTATTAAAGAACCAATCCATCCGTGTATAACTTTATCACCAAAAATAGGATAAAGAATAGTTCTAGGTCTTAAAGGAAGGCCTTTTTCATAGTGTAAATACATTAGCACTATTGTGGTAATAGTTCCAGAAACAGCCCAAGATAAAAAACTCCAATGCATGTAAGATTGCGCTAGAGCTTCTGTGATTTTTTGAAAAATATTACTAGTATTTCCAAATACAGGAGATGGAGAAACAAAATGAGCTATAGGCTCTCCAGCAGCCCAAAAAACACCTCCGCCTGCAAGTAAAGTACACATAATAATAGATATCCATTGAAATGTACTCATTTCAGGATTTTTAATATTACCCAAAACTACGCCGCCTGTTCTTCCCCAACTAAGCCCGATCCCAATAATAAAAGTCAAAAGTAGTAAAATTTGCCAATAAGCACCAAAGTATTTTGCTGAGACATTAAAACCAAACTCAACGATCGCACTAAGTAACTTTGAATCAATTAAAGCTATTACAACAAATATCATCAAAAATCCACTACTACAAATTAAAGTCAACTTATCAATACGAGTATTGTTTTTAGGAGCACTGTTTAACATTTTAACTCCTTAGCAAGTTTGAGCTTTTAAGCCATCTTGTAAAAAATAAAGCCAATTAAGACCCATGATTTTTTTTACATCATTCTCAGAAAACCCATAATTAATCAATCCTTTATAGATATTATATAAGCCACTAGAATCATTAAACCAAGACACATTTTTAGGCCATGTGGAATTAGTAGCACTACCTTCGCCATAATCTTTTATCTTAGACCATCTACCATTGCGCATCCATTCTAATACATCTAATGGTTGATTTAAACATAAATCACTTCCTATACCTATATGATCAACCCCTATCATATCTGCCAAATCAGCACTCATTTTACAAAAATCATCCAATGTACAATCGCTTCCATTTGGCAAATGAAAAGGATATAAAGACAAACCTATCAAACCTTTTCTCTTAGCTAAAGCTTTTATCACCTCATCGCTTTTATTTCGCAATCCATTGTGCGCAAATTTAGGATTAGCATGAGATATACATATAGGGCGAGACGATATGTCAATAGCTTCCAATGTTGATTTATCGCTACTATGAGACATATCAACAATCATACCAACCCTATTCATTTCTTCAATCGCTTGTTTACCAAAGCGAGTAATACCACTGTCGTTTTTTTCATAACAACCAGTAGCCAATAAGCTTTGATTATTATAAGTTAGCTGCATAATCAACAAACCAAGCTGTCTCATAACAGATATTAACCCTATTTCATCATCAATCAAAGAACAATTTTGTGCTCCAAAAAAAATCCCTACCTTATTTTGAGCTTTTGCTTTTAAAATATCTTCGCTTGAAAAAACAGGCAATATATATTCATTAAATTCTTCAAAAAATCTATGCCACTGGGCAAATCTAGTGAGTGTTTCTCTAGCATTTTCATGATATACTAAAGTAACATGCACAGCACTAACACCACTTGATTTTAAAAATTTAAAATATTCTTTATCCCATTTGCAATATTGCAAACCATCTATAATGATATCTTTCCCAAACATAACCACCTCCTTTTTGTAAACAACATTTAATAAGCTTTTACATAAGTTGTTTTTACAACTGTGTAAAATTCCTTCGCATAAGAACCTTGCTCTCTTGGACCAAAGCTAGATTCTTTTCTGCCTCCAAAAGGCACATGATAATCTGTTCCAGCTGTAGGAAGATTAATCATAACACAACCACTTTTTGCTTCTTTTTTAAATATGTTTGCATTTTTTAAACTTGATGTTACAATCCCTGAAGTCAATCCAAAACGAGTACCATTATTAAGCGCAACAGCTTCTTGTAAATCTTTTGCTTTAATCACACATGCTAATGGAGCAAAAATTTCTTCCTGATTAATATCCCAATCATTTTTAGTATTAATAAATAAAGTAGGAGACATATAGTAACCATTTTTATCAAGTGATAATTTTTCACCACCAAATACCAATTCCGCTCCAAGATCTTTAGCTCTTTGAACCCATTTGAAATTAGATTCAAATTGTTTATTATCGGCTACTGGTCCCATAAAAATTCCATCATCTAAGCAATAGCCAATCTTTAATGTTTTCATTCTAGAAACCATTTTCTCAACAAAAGCATCGTGAATACTTTCTATAACAATCAAACGAGAACTTGCTGTGCATTTTTGTCCAGTACCTGAAAAAGCTCCTGCAATAGCACACTCAACAGCAAGATCAAGATCTGCATCATCCATAACAACTAAGGCATTTTTACTACCCATTTCTAATTGACATTTAACAAAATTTGCAGCCGTAGCACGTGCTATTTTTCTACCAACATCAACAGATCCAGTAAAAGAAAGTGCGTTGATATTTCTAGAATTAATAATAGTCTCACCAACTTCTCCACCACTACCTAAAACTAAATTAAATACACCGCTTGGCAATCCATGCTCATGAATAATCTCAGCCAAAGCTACAGCAGAAGCTGGAGTGGTATTAGCTGGTTTCCATACTATACTATTACCAAAACAAAGAGCAGGAGCTATTTTCCAAGAAGCTGTTGCAATAGGGAAATTCCAAGGAGAAATAATACCAACAACACCAACAGCCTCTCTTGTAATCTCAACATCAACACCACTTCTTACAGACGCTGCATTTTCCCCAATTTGTCTTAATACTTCAGCTGCATAATATTGAAAAAATTGACCTGATCTAAACGCTTCTCCTTTTCCTTCTATTTTTGTTTTTCCTTCTTCTAAAGATATGATTTTTCCAATCTCATCGCTTCTATTCATTAAAGATTCACCGATTTTATAAAGCAAATTTGCCTTTTCTTCTAAAGGAGTTTTTTCCCAAGAAACTTGAGCCTCTTTGGCAGCATCAATAGCTAGCTCTACTTGTTTTTTATCAGCCTGTGCTACATCCCCTAGATCATTATCAATATCAGATGGATTAATATTTTTTATAGTATTAACACCCTCTGCCCATTGACCATTAATATATAAACCCTTAGTACAATCTAACATTTTATCTCCTTTATAATTTTAATTATGAGTTTGCGCATAAACTACAAATTCAACCAGCATTTCTTCTCTAGCCAAACCAGAAACAATAAATGCAGCTCTATTTGGATAAACTGTATTGAAATAGGTTGAATATACCGAATTTACAAATTTTAAATCTTCTCTTTTTGTAACATAAATTAAAATCTGTAACACATCATCTAATTTAGAACCAGCACATTCTAAAGTATGAATAAGATTTGAAAAAACTTGCTTGGTTTGCGCTTCTATACCACCAGTAACAACCTCTCCATTTTTATCAATAGGAATTTGTGCTGTATATAAAATATTATTTGATACAACCGCCCATTCTAATGGAGATTTTGAGGGGAATAATTTTGTTTTAACCGCTATTTTACTTGACATACAACTCCTTTTTGTATTGTTATATTTTCAAGTCTATAGAAAAAAAACTTAATAAATACTTAATGCCGACAATAAATATATTATATATTTTCTTACCTTGAAAAAACATGTAAATATGTGAATATTGGTAAATATATTTAAAAGATATCCCTATGATTAAAACATCAAATAAGTTAGCAAGGTAGTTTTAGTTGTAAAATTGAATATATACTTATTATATGATTATATCAAATCAAATATTGTTTAACAAAATTCTCAAAATAATCAATAATGTCATCAACATATTCCAAAGCTTTTTCTGTGTTTTTTTGATACACAGCTTTTAATATATTCTTGTGTTTTTCTTTTACAATATCATGTTGACTATTTTGAGCATAGCGATACCAAAATCTCCTTGAAATCCCTTGCACGTTTCTCAATTCTTCGTAAATAAAATAATTTTTAGAAGCTTTAGCTAATACATCTTGTCTTTTATCAAGCCATGATAAAAAATTTATTTCATCATAATTTTCAATTTCATTTAAAAGTTCATTTATAGCTTTTTTATCATCCTCAGTAAGTCTTTTTATAGCACATTCTATACAAAGTTTCAAAATAACTCTTCTTACTTCCAAAAGTTGCATTTGTAAAGAAGCATTCATTTGTGGAACCATTATTCCTGCTTTTGATATATTCACCAAATAACGTTTTGAAAGCAACAATAATGCTTCTCTTACAGGCGTACGTCCAACATCAAGCATATTTGCTATGCCCTGTTCTGTCAAAATACTACCAGGTTCTATTTCACAAAAAACTATTCTTCTTTCTAATTCATCATATACTTGTTCGGCTAAAGTTTTATTTTTCACTTTTTTCATGTAATTTCCAAATATAAAATAAAAATTATAGAATAATATCTAATTATTAATGTATTTAAGACAGAATATTAATGATTAAAATTCATATTTGATATTCAATTTACTTTAAATATAATGTATTATAAAAAACAAAAAAAAGGATTTTAAATGCAAATACGAATTTATTATGAAGATACCGATGCAGGTGGAGTGGTATATCATAGCAACTACTTAAAATTTTGCGAAAGAGCAAGAAGTGAGATATTTTTTCAAAAAAATGCAAAAATTTTTGACAAAAGCACAGGACATTTCCTACTTACTAAAGCAAATTGTAACTTTTTAAAACCAGCCAAACTTGGAGATCTTATAGAAGTAAAAACATTTATCGCAAAACTTAAAAAAGCCTCAGTTTGTATAAAACAAGAGATTTACAAAGAAAACACCAAACTTTTTGAGGCTGAATTTACCCTAGCTTTTTTAAAAAATGAAAAAGTAGCCCCTATAGATGAGGCTATAGCTAAGATTTTTACTGATTTTGCAAAGGAGTAAAACCTAAGCCTTGCGAGCGAATGATTTTAACCTTATAGTCAAATTGATTATCATTTAAACTCTCATCGAAAATTCTTTGAGAGTCTTTATCTAAAAACTGCGTATAAAAATAATCAAGCCCCACGCTAGTTGCATACGCTATCCAGTTGTAATTAATATTTTGCGAAAAAAGCTCATTAAGATAGCTTAGAGTTTGATCCTCATTAGAAATGGAATTTGCTAGTAAAAGTTTTTTTCTATCATTAATTTGCGTTAGGCTTAGCAAAATAGGATTATAATTAATCTGAGTTGATAATAACACAAAAGGTTCTATATCATAAGTTCTTATTTGCGAGCTTATAAGCGCTGTTTTAATCAAAGAAGTATTTAAAATAATACTAGAATCTTGAAAACTTCTATTTTGATTTAAAATACTTCTAAAATCAAATTTAGAACTATTAATAGTATAAATTTTCTCACTACCATTACCTGCGTTTAAAACATTCTCATCTAAGCGATTTGCCAAAGGTGTTCCATCTGAAAAAATAATATTTTTACCATTTGAATATTCTAAAAGTTTTTGAATTTGTTTTTGATAGTCTATACTTCCAAAATACACATTTTCATTTTGCGTATCAAAATTTCTTTTATGTGCAGTAGGAATAAAAACTTTTACATTAGAATCAAGGCTTTCTTTTAATAAATTTTTCACACCTTTATCTGTAAAACCTGCGATGATATAATTAAATTTCTCATCTTGAGCTTGCTTAAAAGCTTTAGTTATCTTGTTCTCATCTTCTGTGCCTATTAAAAACACCTTTACTTTTATTTGCGCTCTTTGTCTTAATAAATACGCTATGCTTGAGTTTATAATAGTATTAGAATAACTTTTAATCGTTTGCTCAGGTATAATAATAGCTAATTTTACACTAGCATTTTTTTGAATTCTTTTTTCAAAATCTATGATGGAATTTAAAAGTTTAGTATAGATATTAACCAAAAGTTCATTTGCATTATCATTGTTAAATCTTGATAAGAAATTGAAATAAAGTCCTGTTTCTAACAAAGTAAATAAACAATCATTATCACAATTTTGAAATTCTAAATTAGGATAAAAAGACTCACTAGGTTCTATGGGCGATGGTTTTTGCTCTTTCGCAAAAGCACTTAAAGTTAAAACAAAACTCATCATCAAACAAACTAAACTTTTTCTCATAAATAACCTTTTATTTTTTTAATATCTTCTATAAATTCAGCATAAAAGCTAGGATTTTTACTCAAAAAATTCAAATCATAACTTGGCAAAAGCAAAGCATTATTAAAACGCATACATTGCCCTTTGTATTTTTGAAAGTTCTCAAAACCCAAACTTACAAAAGCTTCTTGACCAAGACATAAAATAATCTTTGCTTTTACAAAATCAAGCTCGTTATAAAAATACGGCAAGCATAATTTTAGTGCTTGATCATCTATTTTAAAATTACTAAAACATTTAAACATATAAGAAAAATATATCTCATCTTCTTTTAAATTTAAAAGCTCTTTGCATAATCTTAAAAACTCTTGTTTGTTTTTAGAAGCAAAAAACTTTCCACTTTCGTTTTCTTCTTTATCAATAAAAGCTTGATAAATCAAAATTTTAGCATTTTTGGCTTCTTTTTCTATTAAACTATACTTTCTTAATTTAGAAAAATGACAAAGATTGCAAGTTTTTACTCTTTCGTTTAATTCTTTAAAACTTAAGTTAAAATGTCTAATTTGCTTTTGTTCATCAAAATATTCATAACCAAAAGCTTTTAGATAATACAAACTGCGTTTATTCATCACATCAATGCTTCTAAATTTTCACCCTCTAAACGATAAGTTCTCCACTCACTCATATGTCTTGCATTTAACTTGGTATAAAATTCAATCCCCAAATCATTATCATTTAAACAAACCCACTCTAAGCGTTTAAGATTTTTTTCTTTGCAAATTTGCGCTAGATATTTAAAAACAGCTCTAGCATAACCTTTTTTTCTATATTTTGGCTGTATGTAAATATCTTCTAGGTATAATCCACCCAAACCCCAAAAAGATGAAAAAGTAAAATAATACATCACATAGCCTATTATCTCACCATCAACCTTTAGGCTCAAAGCCTTAGCATATTCATGTTTAAAGAATGATTCTTCAAGTTCTTTGCTTGTGCATTTTACATCTTCAAGCATATTTTCATGAATAGCAAGTTCTTTGAGTAATTCTAAAATTTTTTCCAAATCTTCTTTTTTACTCTCACAAATTTCAAAAGCCATTATTTTTCCTTAGTTTACAAAATAAAATCAAAATTTAGCAAAAAGTTTTAAAATAACTCTTAATTAAAAGCAGATTTAAGTAAGATTTTGCTAACATACTCGCTTATTATTTTGTTTTTTATTTTAAGTTAAGGAAAAAATATGAAAAGAACATATCAACCACATAAAACTCCTAAAAAAAGAACTCACGGCTTTCGTGTACGCATGAAGAGCAAAAATGGTCGCAAAGTGATCAATGCTAGACGTGCTAAAGGTAGAAAAAGATTAGCGGTATAAAAGATTTTCTAAGTATTAACGACTTAGGAGAGTTTGCAGCAATTTATAAAGAAGGTAAAAAATGGCATTGCGAAGGCATGATCATCTTTTACTCTTTAAGCGAAGAAAAAAAATTCGCCGTTGTTGCTAGTAAAAAAGTTGGAAAAGCTGTTATAAGAAATAGAGCCAAAAGGCTCTTAAGATCAGCTTTTTTTCAGGTTAAAAATCAAGTTGAAAACGGAAAATACATACTTGTAGCCAAAACGAGTATCACTGAAATTCCTTTTTTAAAATTAGAAAAAAACTTGAAATGGGGTTTGAAAAAAATAGGATGCATAAAATAGTTTGTCTAAAATTTATCAGATTTTATCAACTCTTTATCAGTCCTTTTAAACCACAATGCTGTAGGTATTACCCAAGTTGCTCTGAGTATGCCTTATGGCAATTTAAAAAAAATAATATTTTTAAAGCATTTGGTGCAGTTTTTTTAAGAATTTTAAAATGCAATCCGTTTTTTAAAGGTGGTATTGATTATCCTAAAATACGCAAGAATAATCTAAACTCAGGTATATGTTTTAAACCTAGTTTTAATGCTTTAAAACAACTCAATTATCTTTATATCCCTTGCAACGATAATCAATTTTTTTTAATTAAGATTATATTTCCAAAGGACAATCCGTGTCAGAAAATTTATCTCAACAAAAACGCATATTAATTGCTGTTGTATTATCATTTTTATTTTTTGTAGTTTATGATTATTTTTTTATACCCAAAGCTCCACAAACTGAGCAAAATATCACTCAAATAGAACAAAACAACTCAGCTCCACAAAGCACTACAAGTACTAACTCTCAAGCTCCAAAAACAGAACTTAGCGTTAATCAAAAAGAAGAAATAGCAGTTGTTAAAAGTGAACATTTTGAAGCACATATTGACTCTTTAGGTAGGATAGCTAAATTTTATCTAAGTGATGAAAAATACAAAGATGAAAATGGCAAAAGTATTAATCTAGTAGATACTTCTTTATCACCTTTACCATTAGAAATAAGATTTAGTGATGCAAAAATCAATCAAGAGGCATTTAATACACCATATACCACAAGTCAAAAAACTATCAATGTCAGCGATGAAAACATAACCTTGATCCTTACTCAAAATTTAAATGATTTAGTAGTAACTAAAAAAATCACTTTCCATAAATATGGAAACTATGATTTAGAGGTTAATCTAAGCAAAGACGCAGCTTATTTTATCACTCCGGGTTATCGTCCAAATATAGCAGTTGATAGCTATACAGTACATGGGGTTTTGATCTTAGACAAAGATGATAAAATCACAATGTTAGAAGATGGCGATGTAGAAAATGATGAAAGTTTTTCTAATGTAACCCTTATGGCGGCTTCAGATCGCTATTATAGTGCTTTCTTTTATAATTTTGAAAAACCACTCAATGCTGTAGTTACTAAAGATAATCACGAAAATTCTATCGTTTTTGCAAGTTCGACAAATACTTTTAAAGCAAGCGGTTATGTTGGCTCAAAAGAGCATGAAATTTTAAGAAGTATTCATGCGGATTTAGATGATGTTGTGGAATATGGTTGGTTTACTTTTATAGCTAAGCCTATGTTTGAATTTTTAAATTTCTTACATGGCTACATGGGCAACTGGGGTTGGGCTATTGTAGTGATGACTTTAATCGTGCGTATTATTCTTTTCCCACTTACTTATAAATCAATGATTTCTATGAATAAACTCAAAGATTTAGCACCTAAAATGAAAGAAATCAGAGAACGTTATAAAGGCGATCCGCAAAAAATGAATTTACACATGATGGAACTTTATAAAAAACATGGTGCAAATCCTATGAGTGGATGTTTACCAATACTCATTCAAATTCCAATTTTCTTTGCAATTTATAGAGTTTTACTAAATGCTATAGAGCTAAAAGCTGCACCATGGGCTTTTTGGATTACAGATTTATCTGCGATGGATCCATGGTTTATCTTACCTATATTTATGGGTCTAACTATGTTTATCCAACAACTTATCACACCAATGGCTATACAAGATCCTATGCAAGAAAAGATTATGAAATTTTTGCCATTAATTTTCACTTTCTTCTTCTTAACCTTCCCAGCAGGTTTAACTTTATATTGGTGTGTAAATAATATATGCTCACTTATTCAACAAGTGATTGTAAATAAACTTTTCAAAAACCACAAAAAAGAGGAAATAGCTAAACATGAACATAGAAGCTAAAGACTTACAAACTGCACTCATAGAAGCCTCAAAACAACTTGAGTGCTCTGTGATTGATCTAGAATATGAAGTTATTCAACATGCTAAAGCAGGATTTTTTGGTTTGTTTAGAAAAAATGCTATTATTTGTATTAAAGGACACAAAAAAACCAAAAAACCTCATCAAGAAAAAGCTAAAAAAAATCAAAGCGAGAATTTTATCAAACATTCACAAAAAAATCTTGAAAAAAATGAACACTACAAAGAACACAGAGAAAGTTTTCAAAAACCACTTGAAGCCAATACTCCAACTAAAGAACATTATAAAGTAAAAAATGATGCTATTTTTGATTCATTTCATAAAGAATCACCAGAAGAAAAAAATATCGCTTCTTATATTGATGAGATAAAAATTTCACTAGAAAATTTACTAGCAACTTTTGATTTTGATATCAAGGTTGTACAAGTTAGTGTTTGGGATGAAAATTGCGTATTGATAAAACTTGATGGAGAAGATGCAGCTTTACTTATAGGCAAAGAAGCCCATAGATATAAGGCATTTTCTTATTTACTTTATAACTGGCTTAGTGCTAAATATAAAATTCAGCCAAGGCTAGAAATTGCTCAATTTTTAGAAAATCAAACCCAAGCTATAGAAAATTATTTAAAAATTCTTATAGAAAAAGTAGAGAGTACAGGAAGAGTCCAAACAAAGCCTTTAGATGGAATTTGGCTAAAACTTGCATTAGAAAAATTAAGAGAACGTTTTCCTGATAAATATGTAGCTATTAAACAAAATGACGATCAAAGATACATCGTTGTAAATGATTTTTTGAAGAAAAATGAATGAATGACACTATAGCTGCTATAGCCACAGCCCATGGAGTGGGCTCTATAAGTATCATTAGAGTAAGTGGGAAGAAAGCTTTAGAGCTTGCATTGAAAATTACCCACAAAAAAGAATTAACGCCCCGCTATGCACACTTGTGCAAACTTTATAAAAACAACAATGACTTCTTAGATGAAGCTTTAGTGATTTATTTTAAAGCACCCTACTCTTTTACAGGAGAAGATATAGTAGAATTTCAACTTCATGGGGGTTTTTCTTTGAGTGAAATTTTACTTGATGAGCTTATTTTAGCAGGAGCGCGTCTTGCTAGCCCTGGAGAATTTAGCAAAAGAGCTTGTTTAAATGGCAAAATGGATCTTTTAAAAGCTTTAAGTATACAAGATGTCATCATGTCAAAATCAACAAGTGCTGCAAATATCATAGCAAAAAACATTAAAGGTGATTTAAGTAAATTTTTAAATACCATTAGAATGGATCTTGTTCAAACCCTTGCTTTTGTAGAAACTAGCATTGATTATGCAGATGATGATTTACCACAAGATTTACTTGATCAAATCATTACCATGTGTGAAAAAAATTCAAAACTTTTACGTGATATAGTAGATATTTCTTTAAGTAAAAAAGGACTTATAGAAGGCTTTAAAGTTGCTATTATCGGTAAGCCAAATGCAGGAAAAAGCTCATTATTAAATTCACTTTTAGCATTTGATAGAGCTATTGTTTCTAATATTGCAGGTACTACAAGAGATCGTATCGAGGAAAGCTTGAAAATAGGCTCACATTTAATCAAAATCATCGACACAGCAGGTATAAGAAATGCAAATGATGAGATAGAAAAAATCGGGGTTAATTTAAGCTATGAAAGCATTAAAGAAGCAGATATTATCATAGCTGTTTTTGATGGATCTAAAGAATTTGAAGAAGAAGATGAGCGTATTTTACAAGCTTTAAAAAATTGTGATAAAAAAATCATTTATGTTTTAAACAAAAGCGATCTAACCACCAAATTTGAACATGAAATTAGTACTTCTTGTATACGCATTTGTGCTCAAGAAAACACCCAAGCCATTAAGGAAAATTTAAATGAATACTTAAATACTTTAGATGGTGATGGAATGCTAATTAGCAATACCTTAATACTCAATGCTTGCAAGAATGCTAGCGAAGCTATTTTGCGCGCAAGGGATTTATTAAAAGAAAGTTCTTTAGAACTTTTTGCTTTTGAACTAAATTTAGCCATAGGAGAGATAGCCCAATTTACAAAAGATTTTGAAAGAGATGAAATTTTAGATGCTATGTTTAGTAATTTTTGTTTAGGTAAATAAAAAGGAGAGAAAATGGATAAAGAAATTATAAAACAACACAAAATTAGTGACGAAGAATATCAAGAAATTTTAAATATACTAGGCAGAAAGCCTAATTTACTAGAGCTTGGAGTAATTTCTGCTATGTGGAGCGAGCATTGCTCATATAAATCAAGCAAAAAATACCTTAATGGCTTTCCAACCAAGGCTCCTTGGGTAATCCAAGGTCCTGGTGAAAACGCTGGGGTGATAGATATAGGCAAAGGAATGGCAGCTGTATTTAAAGTAGAAAGTCACAATCACCCAAGCTTTATAGAGCCATTTGCAGGTGCAGCAACAGGTGTGGGCGGAATTTTACGTGATGTTTTTACCATGGGTGCAAGAGTTGTTGCAGGTATGAATTCTTTAAAATTTGGCAACATCCACGATGAAAAAATAGGCAAACATCAAAAATATTTAGTTAAAGGTGTAGTAAGTGGAATTTCACACTATGGTAATTGCATGGGTGTGCCTACTATTGGTGGAGAATGTGCTTTTGATGAATGTTTTAATGGAAATATCTTAGTTAATGCTTTTGCGCTTGGAACTTGCAAAATCGAAGATATTTTTTATGCAAAAGCTGAAGGTATAGGCAATCCTGTAATTTATGTGGGTTCAAAAACTGGTCGCGACGGGCTTGGTGGAGCTGTAATGGCAAGTGATAGCTTTAATGAATCTAGTAAAAGCTTAAGACCAACCGTGCAAATTGGCGATCCATTTGCTGAAAAATTGCTAATGGAGGCTTGTTTAGAACTTTTCAAAACTGATTATATAGTTGGAATTCAAGATATGGGTGCAGCAGGACTTACTTCAAGCTCTTTTGAAATGGCAGGACGCAGTGGTAGCGGTATGAAACTTTATCTTGATAAAACTCCTATGAGAGAAGAAGGTATGACTCCTTATGAGTTAATGCTAAGTGAATCTCAAGAGAGAATGCTAATTTGTGCTAAAAAAGGCTATGAAGAAAAAGTTATTGAAATTTTTAACAAATGGGGGCTTGATGCAGCTATTATAGGCGAAGTTACCGATACTGGCAAAATGGAACTATTTTGGCATGATGAATTAGTTGGCTTAATCCCTATTGAACCACTAAGTGAAAAAGCACCTATACTTGATAGACCTGTATCTAAGCCAAAATACTTAGATGAAATAAAAAGCTATCAATTTAAACTTAACATTCCTACCCAAGAAGCATTTGAAAAACTCCTTGCAGATGAAAATGTTAGCAATAAAGCTTATATTTATGAGCAGTTTGACTCAAGCGTACAAACCAATACTTTAAAAAGTGATGGGGCTTTAGGAGCAAATAGCATTAGAATTAAAGAAAATAACTGCTTACTTTCTATGGCCATTGAGTGTAACTCAAGATTAAACTATGTAAATCCAAAAATCGGTGCAGCAGCAGCTGTTGCAAGTGCAGGAAGAAAAATAGCATGCTCAGGAGCCAGACCTTTAGCAATTAGTGATTGTTTAAATTATGGCAACCCACAAAATCCTGAGGTAATGTGGCAATTTGCACAAGGTTGTGAAGGTATTAAACTAGCTTGTAAAGAACTCAATACACCTGTAGTAAGCGGAAATGTTTCTTTATATAATGAAACCGATGGAGTAAGTATTTTTCCAAGTCCAACCATAGCTTGTGTTGGAGTAAATGAAAAAGCAGAAAATGTTTTAAAATCATATTTTAGTAAAGATACTAGCGCTATTTATCTACTTGGAGAAAGCAAAGGTAGTTTTGGTGGATCTTTAATTGCTAAAGTGCTAGATCAAAAAGTAGCAGGAGAGCTTGAAGATATAGATTTTAACGCGGAATTAAAACTATGGGATTTCCTATTAAAAGCAAACGAAGCAAAATTACTTGATTGTGCTAATAGCATAGGTATAGGTGGTCTTGCTATTACCTTAGCTAAAATGAGTGCAAAGGCAAATTTAGGTATTGAAGTAAAGACTGATTTTGAAGATAAGAGTTTTATTTTCGAAGAAAGTCCAACAAGAGTTATAGTTGGTGTTAAAAATGAAGAAAAATTTATCAAATTTGCAAATGAAATGGGAATTAAATTTACAAAACTTGGAAATTTAACTGAAAAAGATTTCATTTTAGATGATATTAAGATATCTTTAGCAAAACTACAAACAATTTATTTTGATAAATTTAATGAGTATTTAGGATAAAAATGCTTTTTGTTTTACTCGTATTGGCAATTTTGGCATTTTATTGGTATTATAAAACATGGGGTAAAGATGATCTTTTAGGCTCTTTAAAAAAAGGAGCTAAAAGTTTCTCTCAAGGTTTTAAACAAGGCTATCACGAAGAAAGAATTGATGGATTTAAAAGAAGATTAAACTACTATGTTATAGCACTTTTAGCAAAAATAGCAAAAAGTGATGGCAGAGTTAGTGAAAATGAAGCTAATATGATCTCACAAATTCTTGATTACAATGCTAAAGATTCAAGAGAAAGAGAATTTTTAAAACAAAGTTTTAATGAACACAAAAACACCTTAAATGACACCTATGAAGTAGCCAAAGAACTCATCAAGGAAGTACCTTTACCTCAACAAGAAAGAATTAATATATTAAATGTTTTGGTCGCAATGGCCTTGATTGATGGAGAACTTAACAGCACTAAAAAAGATGTATTAAAAGCCATTGTCAAAGCATTTAATCTTGATGTAAATATACTTGAGAGACTTCTAAATTCTATGCAAACTCAAAAGGTAGGTATGAATTTGCAAAAAGCATGCGAGGTCTTAGGTGTAAGCGAAAATGTAAATTTGCAAGAGCTTAAAAAGCGCTATAGAGAACTTGCTAAAAAATATCATCCTGATATTTTAAACGCAAACAACAGCGATGAAGCAAAAATAAAAGAAGGTGTAAAAAAATTTCAAGAAGTTAATGAATCTTATGAATTTTTAAAACAATATATAGAAAGGAAAAATCAATGAAAGCACTAATTAGTGTCAGTGATAAAGAAGGAGTAGTAGAATTTGCTAGTGAGCTTGCAAAATTAGGTTTTGAGCTTTTATCTACTGGAGGCACTTATAAGCTTTTAAAAGAAAATAACCTACAAGTACAAGAAGTTAGTGATTTTACTCAAAGTCCTGAAATGTTTGAAGGACGTGTAAAAACCTTGCACCCAAAAATTCATGGCGGAATTTTATACAAAAGAGAAGATGAAAGCCACCAAAAGCAAGCTAAAGAGTATAATATAGAAAGCATAGACTTACTTTGTGTAAATTTATATCCTTTCAAAAAAACTACAATTTTAACCCAAGATTTTGATGAGATTGTAGAAAATATCGACATTGGTGGTCCTGCTATGATACGCAGTGGCGCAAAAAACTTTAAAAATGTCATTGTAGTTTGTGATATTTTAGATTATGATAAAATCATACAAGCTTTAAAAGATAATACTTTAGATCTTGATTTTAGAAGAGCTTTGATGATCAAAGCTTATGAGCATACAGCAAATTATGATGCTTATATAGCAAATTATATGAACGAGCGTTTTAATGGTGGTTTTGGAGCAAGTAAATTTATTGTAGGTCAAAAAGTGTTTGACACAAGATATGGAGAAAATCCTCACCAAAAAGGTGCTTTATATGAATTTGATGATTTTTTCACACACAATTTTACAACCTTAAAAGGCGAGGCAAGTTTTAACAATCTAACCGATATTAACGCAGCTTTAAATTTAGCAAGTGCTTTTGATAAAGCTCCAGCAGTAGCCATTGTAAAACATGCAAATGCTTGTGGTTTTGCTATAAAAGAAAACTTACTCCAAAGCTATATCCATGCGCTTAAATGCGATACCTTGAGTGCTTATGGAGGAGTTGTAGCTATCAATGGAACCTTAGACAAAGAATTAGCGCAAAAAATCAATGAAATTTATATAGAAGTAATCATTGCAGCAAATGTAGACGATGATGCTTTGGAAGTTTTTAAAGATAAAAAACGTATTAAAATCTTTACACAAAAAGCGCCATTTTTAACTAGAGCTTATGATAAATATGATTTTAAACATATAGATGGTGGTTTTGTATATCAAGATAGCGATGAAGTTAGAGAAGATGAATTAAAAAATGCAGTATTAAAAAGCGAAAGAAAAGCTAATGAACAAGAATTAAAAGATCTTGAAATAGCTATGAAAATTGCTGCATTTACCAAATCAAATAACGTAGTTTATGTAAAAAATGGAGCTATGGTAGCCATTGGTATGGGCATGACAAGTCGTATCGATGCAGCTAAAGCAGCTATTAATAAAGCTAAGGAAATGGGGCTTGATTTAAATGGTTGTGTTTTAGCAAGCGAGGCTTTCTTTCCATTTAGAGATAGCATAGATGAGGCTAGTAAAATAGGTGTAAAGGCCATTATCGAACCAGGTGGAAGCATAAGAGATGAGGATATCATCCAAGCTGCCAATGAATATGGTATTGCATTATATTTTAGCGGTGTAAGACACTTTTTACATTAATACAAGGAGCTTCAAATGTTTAAAAGCATAGGCGCGAAGATATCTTTAGCAATGATTTCTACATTGCTAATTAGTTTTATTATCATGCAAATTATCTTACAAAAAGATTCTCAGCAAACGACCGATAGAATCAGCCGTGCACATTTAGATACCTTAAGTACTTCTGTTTTTCAAACATTAAGAATGGCAATGAATTTAGGTGACCCTGCTATTATAGAACAAGCTATAAAAGATGCTGGAGAAATTGAAGGCATAAAAGATATTAAAATTTATCCTTCAAAGGGCACAATTGAACTTTTTGAAATGCAAAAATATACAAAAAGTGATGAAAGTATCATCAACGAACAATTTAATAAGCCGCAAATACAAGCTGTTGAAATCAATAACAATCAAGGACATTATCTAAGACTTATACGCCCATTAATCGCTAATGAAAGTTGCTTAGCTTGTCATGCTAATGCTAAAGAAGGTGATGTTTTGGGTGTTATGGATATGTATAATGATTTAAAACATGTAGATGATGATTTGGCAAGCTCAGCTAGAACTTATATTATAATCTTTAGCATAGCTTTACTTTTTACTGTTTTTGCTGTGCTTTATATTTTAAAAATAGTTGTGGGTAATCCTGTTTTAGATCTTTTAAAACATGCTAAAGAATTAGCTAGCGGCGATGGAGATTTACGCGCAAGAATCAACATAAAAAGCACTGATGAAATAGGCAAAGCTTGCACCTACATCAACCAATTTATTGAAAAAATTCAAAATGCAGTGATTTCTACTAATGAAAATTCTCAAATGGTAGATAAACAATCTAAGCTTTTAAATACTAATGCACTTGATCTAGCAAATAGAACAAAAGAAGGTCACACAAAAACTGATGAATCTTATCATTTAAGTGAGCAAATTCATACAGAGTTGCAAGATCTTGCTGAGCTTTCAAACAATGCAAATAAAGCCAATACAAAATCTTTTGAAGTTTTAAACACCATGCTTGATTCATTAAATCAGGTAGTAGATAAAGTAAGAGTTGTTGCAGAAAATGAAGATGTTTTATCTCAAAAAGTTGAAGTTATGGAAAAACAAGCAGAAGAGATCAAAAAGGCTTCTGATATGATGGGAGAAATTGCTGATAAAACCAATCTTTTATCATTAAACGCAGGTATTGAAGCTGCACGTGCTGGAGAATTTGGTCGTGGTTTTTCAGTTATCGCTGAAGATGTAAGAAATCTTGCTCAAAGCTCAGAAGAATTTTTAAAAAATATTGCTATTGTCACCAAGCAATTAGTAGATAGTATTAATGAAGTTTCTAAAGAATTAAAACACAATGCTAAAGAAATTAATTCTTTAAACCAAGATGCAAAAGATCTTGTAGAAGGGACCAATGAAGTAAAAGTTTGCAATGAAAACGCAAGAGACTTAGCAAATGCTTGTATGCAAAAAATCTCAAGCACACAAGAAACTTTACAATCTTTACTTGATAAAATGCAAGAAACGGTAAAATTAAGCGATAAAAATGAAGAAATTTCAAAAATTTTGCTTGATGTTGCTCATGAGTTAAATGTAGTTTGTCAAAATTTAGAAGATGAATTAAAACATTTTCATGTATAAGGAGAATAAAAATGAGAAAAATAATCACATTAAGCATAGCAAGTTTAGCTGTTTTTAGTGGGTGTTCTGTGGCAAATTTAAGTGTTGATGATTTACAAAATAAAGAATTTACCATAAGTTCTTATGAAGCAAATGGAAAAAGCTACGAACTTCCTCAAAATACTAAAGCGAGCATTAGTTTTGACAATAAAGACAAAAGGCTTTTTGGAACAGCAGGATGTAATAGATTTTTTGGAAACTATAAAGATCAAGGAAGCAGCATAAAAATAGAAGACAATCTTGCTTCAACAAAAATGCTTTGTGATCAAGAATCTATGAAATTTGAAGACAATTTCCTAAGATACTTTAATGGAGAATTTAAAATCATTAACGATGATGAAGGAATTATTTTAGAAAATAAAAAAATGAAAGTTTATTTAAAATAAGCCTTAAGGCTTATTTTAAATGCTCTAATATATCCTCGCAAATCTTTCTAGGTTCTTTTGCTTTATAAATAGGTCTTCCAACCACAATAAAATCTGACAAATTATCCTTAGCACACTCTATATCAGCTACTCTTTTTTGATCATCTGAATTTTCTTTAAACGGACGAATTCCGGGCGTTAATGTAATAAATTTTGTACTTGTATTTTCTTTTATCAGCAAGCTTTCATATACTGAGCAAACCATACCATCAAGACCACTTTCATAACTAATTTTAGAAAAATCTTTAACAGCTTGTTTAATATCTTGTTTATACACACTAAAAAATTCTTGCTCATCAAAGCTAGTTAAAGCAGATACGGCAAGCACTAAAGGTCTTTTGCTTAAAGCATTTAAGCGCTCCATAATCATACACATAGCACTTTTACCTGCACTTGCATGGATATTAAACATATCTACATCAAGTTTAGCAAGTTCTTCACAAGCATCTGCCATAGTATTTGGTATATCATAAAGCTTTAAATCTAAAAATATTTTAAAATTATCCACTTTTTTAATCGCTTCTAAAAGCTTTACTCCATCTCTTAAATACGATCTAAGCCCTATTTTAACCCAAAGATCTAAACCTTTTAATTCCTTGGCTAAATTTATACACTCATCATAGCTTGCCACGTCAAAAGCCACGCAAAGTTTCATTGTGCTTCCTTGTTGATTTTATCTAATACTCCATTGATAAATTTAGGAGCATTGTCCCCTGCCATTTCTTTTGCAAGCTCTATAGCCTCGTTAATGATAATCGCTTTTTGTATAGAAGTAAATAAAATCTCATAAGCACCTAAACGCAAAATGGCCTTTTCTATACTAGCTACTCCATCTAACTTATGCTCTTTCAAACACTCATTGATTTTCTCATCAAGCAAAGCAAGTTGCTCATTAATGCCATTATATAAATCTAGAGTGAATTTTCTTTGATCATTGCGAATTTTTTTCTCATCTAAAAATTCATTAATAAAATCTTTATTTTCTTGGTTTAGCTGTGCTGCATAAAGCAAAGAAACAATACTTTGTCTTACTTGGTGTCTAGTAGCCATTTTAAGCCTTAATTTTTTGGATTAAATTAAGCATTTCAACTACAGTAAGCATAGCTTCAAAACCTTTATTACCTGCTTTACTACCTGCTCTTTCTATGGCTTGCTCTAAAGTATCAGTTGTTAAAACCCCAAAACTTACAGGCACATTCGCCCCAAGTCCTACACTTGCGATCCCTTTAGTTGTTTCAGCTGCAACATAATCAAAATGTGGAGTGCTGCCACGTATTACCGCTCCAACACAACAAATTCCATCAAATTTTTTACTCTCTATAGCTTGTTTTAATGCAAAAGGAATTTCAAAAGCACCGGGTACTAAAATAAGATTTAAATTTTCTTCTTTACCCCCATGTCTTAAAAAAGCATCTTTAGCACCTTCAACTAAACGATCTGTGATAATATGATTAAATCTTGCATTAATAATTGCAATTTTCTCATCACCTTTTAAACTTAAATTTCCTTCTATTATCTTCATATTTTTCCTTTTTTAAATGATTTCTTGAATTTTTAAAAGTGTATTTACGCAGTTTTTAAGTCTTGAAAGATCAAGCATATTTGGTCCATCACATAAAGCCTTGCAAGGATCAATGTGTGTTTCAAAGAAAAATCCATCTACACCCACACTAGCAGCAGCTCTTGCTAAAGGCTCTACAAATTCACTTTTGCCTCCACTACTTCCACCATTTGCTCCTGGCATTTGCACACTATGAGTAGCATCAAAAACAACCGGAGCATATTTTCTCATGATAACCAAACTTCTCATATCTACAACTAAATTTCCATAACCAAAACTCGAACCTCTCTCAGCTACAAAAACCCCATTTTCTTTGGCTATTTCAAAACCTTCTTCGTTAATGCCTCTAGTTTGTAAAATTTTAGCTACACTGTATTTAATGTCTTCAGGGTTTAAAAATTGCCCCTTTTTTACATTTACCTTAGCTTTTGTTTTAGCAGCAGCCACCAATAAATCAGTTTGCCTGCATAAAAAGGCTGGAATTTGTAAAACATCTACAACCTCAGCCGCAATACTTGCTTGAGAACTCTCATGAATATCAGTTAAAATTTGCATGCCAAATTTGTCTTTAACTTTTTGCAAAATTTCCAAGCCTTTTTCAATGCCTGGACCTCTAAAACTATTAATACTAGTTCTATTTGCTTTATCAAAGCTTGATTTAAAATAAAAATCAATTCTATCATCTTTTAAAAAGCATTCAAGCTCTTGCGCAACCTTAAAAACAAGCTCTTCATTTTCTATCACACAAGGCCCTGCTATTAGTATCATTTTTTTCATCATTTTTTCCTTGTTTTTTTATTATTTTACTTTATTTTTATTATTTTCTTCAAGAGGAAAAACAAAATTTAAAATAATAGCTGTAATCCCACCTGCTGCAATCCCTGAAGAAAATAAAGTTTTAAACCACATTGGCATAAATTCTAAAATATCAGGATTATTAGAAACTCCAAGTCCTATACCCAAACTCATAGCTATGATGATAATAGAACGACGGTTTAAATTTTCTTTAGAGATAATCCTAACCCCCGTTGCAGCTATAGTGCCAAACATCACTAAAGTTGCCCCACCTAAAATAGGTTCTGGAATTTGCAAAGTAATATCAGCCACAATAGGAAATAAACCCAAAATCATCAACATAAAAGCTACAATAAACCCTACATAGCGACTTGCAACACCTGTTAAAGCTATGACACCATTATTTTGCCCAAAACATGAGTTTGGAAAAGTATTAAAAAAGGCCGAAACAAAAGAATTAAAACCATTTGCCAAAACTCCACCTTTTAATCTTTTTGCATAAAGTTCGCCTTTAACTGGCTGATTTGAAACTTCACTAGTAGCACTAATATCACCAATTGTTTCTAAAGAAGTTACCATAAAAACCAAAATCAAAGGTAAAATGAGATTATAATCAATACTCAAACCATAATGCAAAGGATCAGGTAAAAACATTAAAGGTAAATTTTCATTAAAATTAAAGCTAAAATTTTCAAAAGTCATAGCCACTAAAAGCCCTATTATCATAGCTATAAATAAAGAAGAAATTCTTATATATGCATTATTAAAGCGATTTAAAATAATAATGCTAAAAATCACAACTCCGGCTAATAATAAATTTTGTAAAGAACCAAACTCACCACTTGCCTTAGCCGCAAATCCACCTCCTGCACTCACAAGACCAACATTAATCAAACTAAGACCTATAATCATCACTACTATACCTGAAACCAAAGGCGAAATCACTCTTCTAATAAAAGGTAAAATTTGAGAAATAATCATTTCAGTGGTAGAACAAAGCATTAAAGTGCCAAAAATAGCCCCAAGCATTGCTTCTTGTGATAAACCATTATTTTTTAAAACAAGCCCACCTAGTATAATAGGCGCAACAAAGTTAAAACTAGTCCCTTGAATAGATAAAAGTCCACTCCCTATAGGACCCCAAGTTTTAATCTGTAAAAGCGAAGCAACACCTGAAGCAAAAAGCGACATGCATATAATTCTAGCTGTATTAGTATCATCTATTCCAAGACCCTTACAAATTAATAAAGCAGGTGTAATCACAGCCACAAACATAGCCATTAAATGCACCAAAGCAGCAAAAAAAGCTTTAGCAAAAGGCGGTTTATCTTCTAAACCATAAATTAAATCTGTTTTATTTTCCATTTTTATTTCCTTTTGTTTGCTTACTAACCAAAATAATTCCTCCTATAATAATGCTAAAAATTCCTATAAAAACCATCAAACTAGGAAATTCATCTCCTAATAATATGCCCAAAAATAAAGTAAAAACTACATCTATATAACTAACCCCAGCAACAACTCCTGCCTTTTTTGCCACCCCATAAGCTTTGGTAACATGAATTTGATACATTGCTCCAAAAACACCCATTAAAATAATAAAAATCCAAGCTTTAAAACTAGGCATAACAAAAGGAGCAATTAAAAAATCAAGTTCTTTTATTTCATAAAAAGAACCTATAATCATAGACATTAAAGGCATTAAAGTACCAATTAAAACGAAAGATAAAGCTATAAAAGGTGCTGGATATGATTTTCTAAGCTCTCTTACGCTAGTTAGCGCCAAGGCTGCACAAAAACCACTTAAAATTCCCAAAATACTATTTTTCAAATCAAAACCTGAGTGCATAGCACTATCTGCAAAAGGCTGACAAATTAACAATACTCCTATAAAAGCAATCAAAATCCCAAAACAAGCTTTTAATCCCAAGCTTTCTTTAAAAAATAAAAAAGCAATTAAAGCTATAAAAATCGGTGCTGTTTTTTGAAAAGCAAAAGCCCCACCTAAAGAAATATTAGAAACATTATAAAAGAAAAGATATAAAGCAATTGTCCCTATAACACCTCTAAAAATAAGCAAACCCAAACGACCGCCGCTTTTATGAAAATTTAATTTTGAAAGCGCATAAAGCATAAAAGCTGTGCCTATGATATTTCTAAAAAACATAATTTCAATCGATGATAATTCTTCACTAAGAATTTTTGCACAAGCACCTACAAGTGCAAATTCTATGGAAGCAATAATCATAAAATATATACCTAAATTTTTTTTAACTATTCTTAACATATAAATTCCATATAAAAATTCCCGTTATTTTAGTCTTTTTTGCTTAATTTTAAGGCAATTTTTATATAATCACAAATAAAAATTTAAAAATGAGTATTAATGCAAAGTATTATTTTAATAGGAAAACCAAATGTTGGCAAATCAAGTCTTTTTAATAGACTTGCAAGAAAGCGCATAGCTATCACCAGTGACATAAGTGGGACTACAAGAGATACTAACAAAATAGAAGTAGAAATTGATGGTAAAAGAGCCTTATTGATAGATAGTGGCGGACTTGATGAAAGCAATGAGCTTTTTAAAAATGTCAAAGCAAATTCATTAAAAGCTGCTAAAAATAGTGATATTATCTTTTATATGGTGGATGGAAAATTTCTGCCCGATGATGAAGATAAAGCTTTTTTTTATGAAATGAAAAAACTCAACAAACCTATAGCCTTAGTAATTAACAAGGTGGATAATAAAAAAGATGAAGAAAGATCTTGGGAATTTTCTAATTTTGGCGTGAAAGAAGTTTTTAATATCTCTGTTACACATAATATAGGCATTGATGAGCTTTGCATGTGGGCTGGTAAGTTTTTAAATGAAAGTTTTTTAAATGCAGATGAAGAAGAAGACTTTGAAAGTTATTTAGAAAATTTTGATGAAAATAGCGGAGATTTTAAGCTAAAAACTATCAATGAAAATCATATTAAAGTAGGAATTATAGGTAGGGTAAATGTAGGAAAATCAAGTCTTTTAAATGCTTTAGTTAAAGAAGAACGTAGCGTGGTAAGCGATATAGCAGGCACTACAATTGATCCTGTTAATGAAAGCATTATGCATAAAGATAAAATCATTGAGTTTGTAGATACTGCAGGGATTAGAAAACGTGGGAAAATACAAGGCTTGGAACGTTATGCGCTAAATAGAACTGAATATGCCCTAGCTAATGCTCAAATTGCACTTTTAGTGCTTGATGCAGCTGAGGGTTTTAATGAACTTGATGAGCGTATTGCAGGACTTGCTGCCAAGCATTGTCTAGGTGTGATTATTGTGCTTAATAAATGGGATAAAAGCGAGCTTGATTTTGATAAAACTTTAAAAGAATTAAAACTAGATCGTTTTAAATTTCTAGCTTATGCACCCGTTGTAAGCGTATCAGCTTTAAGCGGAAAAAGAGTGCATGTACTTTTAGATAAAATTTTAGAAGTTTTTGCCAATTTTACACAAAAAATTCCAACTGCAAAATTAAATGCTTTAGTAGAAGAAGCTACAAGAGCTCATCCACTACCACATGATTATGGTAAATTAGTAAAAATTTATTATGCGGTTCAATATGACTTAGCACCTCCAAAAATAGCTCTAATTATGAATAGACCAAAAGCTTTGCATTTTAGCTATAAGCGCTATTTGCAAAATCAAATTAGAAAACAATTTAATTTTGAAGGTGTTCCTTTGATTTTAGCTTCAAGAAAAAAAGGTAGCAAAGATGAGCAAGAAGGATAATCTCCTTTTTGTAGGCTTTATGGGCTGCGGCAAAACAACCATAGCAAGAGCTTATGCTAAAAAATACGATAAAATATTTTTAGATACGGATAGCTTAATTAAAGAAAAATTTAATCTTAAAATTGATGAAATTTTTAAAACATATGGTGAAAAAAAATTCCGTAAAGAAGAGAAAAAACTTGTTTCTTTTTTAACTTGTGTGCAAGATTGCTCTATTGCAAGTGGTGGTGGTTTCATAGAACAAAAAAAACTAAAAGACATTGGAGCAATTATATATTTAAAAGCAAGCTTTGATTATCTTTTGCAAAGATTAAACAAGGAAGAATTAGCCACTAGGCCTTTACTTACAAATATAAATAATGCCAAAATTCTTTTTAATCAAAGGGCAAAAAAATATGAAAAAAAAGCAGATATTATAATTAACATTGAAAACAAAAGTATTAAAGAACTTATCAAAGAGATTAAAAAAGAGGTAAAATGAGAGTTATTACAGGATTGCAACCAAGTGGAGATTTACATATAGGCAATTATTTTGGCTCAATCAAACAAATGCTAAATATGCAAGAAGAAAATCAAATGTATATGTTTATAGCAAATTACCATGCTATGACTTCAAGTTTTGATGGTGAAAAACTCAGACAAAATTCACTCAAAGCTGCAGCAGCTTTTTTGAGTTTAGGGATTGATCCGCAAAAAAGCGTGTTTTGGTTGCAAAGTGATGTAAAAGAAGTAATGGAACTTTATTGGATTCTTTCTCAATTTACCCCAATGGGACTTTTAGAAAGAGCGCATAGCTATAAAGATAAAATCGCCAAAGGTTTAAATGCCAACCATGGACTTTTTTCTTACCCTGTTTTAATGGCTGCAGATATTTTGCTTTTTAATGCTCAAATAGTTCCTGTAGGCAAAGATCAAATTCAACACGTTGAAATAGCAAGAGACATAGCCTTAAAAGTAAATAATGAATGGGGTGAAATTTTCACTCTACCTCAAGCTAAGGTTAATGATGAAGTTGCGGTAGTACCTGGCACTGATGGAGCCAAAATGAGCAAATCTTATCAAAATACAATCGATATTTTTAATACACCAAAAGCTATTAAAAAACAAATTTCTTCCATTGTTACAGATAGTACAGCTTTAGAAGATCCAAAAGATTGGCAAAATTGCAATATATTTAAAATCGCAAAATTATTTTTAGACAAAACAGAGCAAGAAGCTTTAAAAAGCCGTTATGAAAAAGGTGGCGAAGGTTATGGGCATTTTAAAATGTATTTAAATGAAATCATTAGTGAGTATTTTGCCTCAGCCAAGGACGAATATGAAAAATTATTAGCTAATCCTTCAAAAATTGAGGAAATTTTAGAATTTGGTGCAAGTAAAGCAAAAAAACAAGCCCAAGAAACAATGGAAAAAATTTATGCTAAAATAGGACTATAAAAGGAGTTAGAATGTTAGATTTAAAACTTTTACAAAATAATTTCGATGAAATTGCACAAAAATTAAAAGCTAAAAAAGTGGATGAAAATTTACTCAAAGAATTGAGTGATTTATTTATAAATTTAAAAAAAGAAAAAGCACTTTTAGAAGAATTTCAAGCTTTTCAAAACAAATTTAGCAAAGAACTTGCAACAGCACAAGATAAAGAAAGCTTAAAAGCACAACTAAGTCAAAATAAAGAAAAAATTAATACTCAATCAAAAATCGTTAATGAATTAGAAGAAAAACTGGAGCAAATTGCTCTAGCAGTACCAAATACCCCTGATGATTGTGTGCCTTTTGGGGAAGATGAGGATGAGAATGTAGAATTAAAAAAAGTTCTTACCCCACATAGTTTTGATTTTGAAATTAAAGAACATCATGATTTAGGAGAAAAATTAAATTGGCTTGATTTTACAAGAGGAGTTAAAATCTCGCAAAGTCGCTTTTGTGTACTTAAAAATGAAGGAGCTTTACTAAGTAGAGCCTTAGTAAATTATATGATAGATTTTAATAGAAGTAGAGGTTTTGAGTTAGTTAATGTGCCATTTTTAGTAAATAGTGCGACCATGTATGGTACTGGACAACTTCCTAAATTTAAAGATGATATGTATAAGGTAGAAAATGATGATTTATACCTCATTTCAACTTCTGAAATTCCTGTAACCAATCTTTATTCTAATGAAATTTTAACTCAAGAAGAATTACCTTTAAAAATGACTTGCTATAGCGCTTGTTTTAGACAAGAAGCAGGAAGTGCAGGTAGAGACACAAGAGGCATTATAAGACAACATCAATTTGAAAAAGTAGAGCTTGTTAGTATATGCAAGCCTGATCAAAGCGAGCTAATGTTTGAAGAAATGCTAAATTGTGCTAGTGATTTGCTAAGCTCTTTAGGTCTAGCACACAGACATTTGATGCTTTGTACTGGAGATTTAGGTTTTTCAGCTGCAAAAACAGTGGATTTAGAAGTTTGGCTTCCATCTCAAAATAAATACCGTGAAATTAGCTCTGTATCTAATTGTAAAGATTTTCAAGCAAGACGTGCAAAAATTCGCTTTAAAAACGATAAAGGCAAAAACGAATTAGTGCATACACTTAATGGCTCTTCGCTAGCTGTTGGAAGAACCTTGGTAGCTATTATGGAAAACTATCAAGAAAAAGATGGAAATATAAGAATTCCTGATGTATTAAGAAAATACTTTTAAGAGAAAACATGGCCGAAGAAGTAACACTTAAAGAACAAGACAACCAAGAAAAAGCTTTCTCTGAGTTAGATGAAAATCCAGGAGTAGAAGAACAAGCTATCCCTCCTGGCATGATACCTCCTGAATTAGAGGAGGAAGAAAGTACCTTTCAAAGAGTGGAAGAAGAACCTCAAGCACCGCAACCTGAAGAGAAAAAAAAGCTTTTTGATAAAAAATTTATTATTTTAATTTCTGCACTTGGAGCTCTTGCTCTAATATTGCTTGTAGTTTTAATTTTACTCATAGTTTTCAAAGAAGATAAACAAGCTATTTTAAATACTCAAGTCTTAGATGATAATACTAGCTCAAGCATCACTAAAGTAAAACAATCAGCATTAGATCTTGTAGTACAAAAAGCAAATTTATTATATGAAAAAGGTGATGTAGAAAGCGCTTTAGAACTTTACAATAACATTAACATTTTTAATCAATCCCTATCTAGTTACAATCTTGGCGTAGCCCAAATGAAACAAAAAGATTATGCTAGCGCAATTGAAAATTTCAAGCAATCTTTAGAATTAGAAGAGCACAAAGTGGCTGCTGCCATAAACACTGCTGTGTGTTATTTTAATCTTGGTAATAAAGAAAAATTTAATTATTATCTTGACTTAGCAAGAGTGCATTTACCACAAGATTCCAAATCATCTTTGTATGATTATTATCTAGGTTTAATTAATTATTATCAAGGATTTTACCCTGAAGCCTTACAAATGTTTATGCGCTCAAACAACATCAATGGTTATCAAGGTGAATCTTATTATCTTGGAGCAAAAGTTTATGCTTTATTAAAATCAGAAAAAAACGCCATTGATTTTTTACAAAAACAAGAAGATTATGAAGCAAGCTTACCCTTAGGCTTATTATATGCAAAATCAGGAGACTATCAAAAAGCTAAAGAATATCTTGAAAAAGCCTCAAAGATAGGAGAACATGAAGCTAGAAGCAAGGTTGCTTTAGCCTTAGTTGAATTAAAAACTGGTCAATTTGAAAGTGGTGCGCAAATTTTAAAAGCTCTTTACATCAAAGATAAAGATATAGGTTCAAAATACTATAATATCAAAACAAGATTAAAAAGAAATTTTTCAAATATTGATATCGCACAACAAAATTTTGCCAAAAGATTGATTACTGGAAAACAACAAATATATGATTTACTGTTTTACTTTTCACCATATCGTGTTTTTGATGTTAAACAAAGCATGGAGCTTATTACAAAGGCTGATTTGGGAAATTTTATACAAGGATATGAGTACGAAAATGAATTACTTGTTAAAAGTAAGGCTTTATCAGGGGTTAATATAGAATTATCTCATGCTATTAACTTAGCTTTTAATTTTCATCTAAGAGAAGCTAATCAAGAATTTAAAAACTTAAGTGAAATTTATCATGCTCATGATGTAATTCATTATAATCTTGCCCTAACTTACGCACAATTACAAGATTATAACAATGCTTACAAGCACTTTTCAACCGCATATCATTTAAATCCTAAAAATTATATTGCAGGAATTTTTGGCATATATTGTATGGATCTAGCAAAGAAAGATTATACAAAACTTGCTAATGAACTTTTAGAAAATCTCCAAGCAGATAATACCATTGATCAAAACAACAACATATACAAATATTTACTATATTTAGCTAAAAATGACTTTACTGCTACTATTCCTTACCTAGATAATCTTTCAAATACTAATAACACACCTTTGGAGTTAATATTTGCTATTATAGCTGCAAATGGTAATAATCTTGAAACCCTAAGAAACCAAAAAATAAAAGAATTAAAAGATTTATTAAGTGAGGATATTATTAGCAATATTTTATATTTTAACTCCAAAAATATGAACTTAAATATCAAAGAATACGCCAAACAAGCTCAAATGTATTTTTTAAATACCAAACTTGATTATAATTCTTTATTTGGAGGAGCTGGGATAGTTAAAGATAGCTATGTAACGCTTATGCAAATAACAGGCTTGCTTAATCATGTTAGAAATGATATTAAAAAAAGACTAGCCATGAGTAATAAAAATTCCATTGGATTAATCTTTGCTCTAGCTTATGTAGATATATTTGCAAAAGAATACCAAGAAGCATATACACTTTATAATATTTTAATAGATGATTACAAAATTAAAGATGCTCAAACTTTATTTTTAGCTGCAGTTGCAGCAATAGGTTCAAATAATCCAAACTCAGCCATTGCTTTGCTTGAACTTGCAAGATTAGAAAACGAAGAAACCTTAGAAGCAAGGCTTGCTTTAGGACTTTTATACCATGAAGTGCAAAATCTAGAACCTGCTATGTTTCAGTATGAAAAAGTAGGCAATAACTTCGAAAGCAAATTCTTTACTTTTGATATCAAAAACTAGTATTTTCGTAACAAAAATACTAGTTATATAAAATCATATAATTTACTTAACACTTATAAAACCCGGATTATATTTTAAAAAGAAGTGGCTCCGGATGTAGGATTCGAACCTACGACCAATCGGTTAACAGCCGACTACTCTACCGCTGAGCTAATCCGGAACATCAATAAATAAGAAATGGTATTATATAAGAAAAAAATACTCTTGTCAAGAGTTTTTCACAAAAAATTATATTTTTTTATAAAATTTCACTCCAGCTAGATTTTTTACAATAATTTCTTGCTCCTTAAGTAACTTTTCTAATATATCTTTACTATATTGACTAAATTTATTTTCAACATCAAATTCACTTTGAGCTCTAAGTTGCAACATTTTTAAAAGTTCTTGAGCATTAAAATCAATTTTTTCACCTTTATAATAATGCTTAGCAAGAACAACAGGGGCACTATTAATATACATACTTAATTCTTCTAATTTTTCCATGGATACACCTTTGACAGGATAAGCTGGAGGTCTATCAATAGTGCTAAAATCTACTCTTAATGGCTTTATTTTATCAAATACCTCATTTAAAGCTAACATTTCTTCTTTATTGTCATTTAAACCTTGTACAACTAAAACTTCCATAACAAGCTCACCTAGAAATTTTTCCCTAAAAGTAATCATTTTATCAATCATTGCTTCAAGTTTAATTTGTTTTAGAGCTTTATCTATTCTATAAAATGTTTTTTCTTTAGCACTATCAAGACTAAATTTAACTACATCAATATCCAATAAAGCATTGAATGCATTTGGATTTAACACACCACTACCATTACTTAAAATCAAAAGTTTTTTATCTTGTTTTATTTTATTTAACTCGCAAACTAATTCTTTTAAATAAGGATACAGACTAGGTTCACCATTTGCAGTTAATGTAAGAAAATCAAATTTCACATCGCTAGCTAAAGATTGTTTTACTTGTTCTAAGATATCTTGAATTTTTGGATATACTAAAGATTTTTCCACAGGTTTTGCAGCTTGCAACTCACAATATACACAATCGAAATTGCACTGCTTTTGATTTGGACTTAAATCAATCCCTAAAGAAAGCCCAAATCTTCTCGAGCTTATGGGGCCAAAGGTAATTTTGTTCACTTTTTAGATTTCTCTTGAACTAGCTTGATAAAATATTTAGCATTTTCAACAGGAATATCAGGCAAAATACCATGTCCAAGGTTAAAAATATGTGCACTATCTTGCATAATATTCAAAATTTTATCCACTCCTACTTCAATCGCATTTTTATCATACAATCTACAAGGCTCCATATTACCCTGTAAAGTATACTTAGCGCCTAATTTTTCTTTTGCCAATTCTAAAGGCGTACTCCAATCTACACCAAAAACATCAAAATTTCCATTTATACCATCCAAAAATCCACTAACACCTTTAGGAAATAAAATCACGGGAATATGTGGATATTTTTCTTTGATAAAATCAGCAATTTCAAGCATGTATTTAAAAGAAAATTCAAAAAACATCTCTTTTTCTAAAGCACTTGCCCAACTATCAAATATCTGTATAGCATTAGCTCCTGCTTTAATTTGTTCTTGAATATAATGCTTTAAAGTTAAAGTAAGTTTAGATAAAATTTGATGTAAAAATTTAGGATTTTGATAAACTAATTTTTTACATTTTGTATAATTTTTACTACCACCACCCTCTATCATATAAGTAGCAATAGTCCAAGGACTTCCACAAAAACCAATCAAAGCTTTATCATGCGCAAGTTTTTCTCTAGTAAGCGCTAGTGCATCATAAACATAAGAAAGATTTTTAATACTTTTTTCAACATCTAATCTTTCCAAATCTTCCTTAGTTTTAATGGGATTTGAAAATACCGGCCCTTCGCCTTTTTCAAATTTTAAATCCATGCCCATTTCTAAAGGCACTACTAAAATATCTGAAAAAATAATAGCTGCATCAACGCCCAAAATATCCACAGGTTGCAAAGTAACTTCACTTGCTTTTTTATAGTCCTTGCAAAGTGATAAAAAATCTCCAGCACTTGCTCTAACTTCCATGTATTCAGGTAAATATCTTCCTGCTTGACGCATCATCCAAACCGGAGTATAAGGAGTTGATTTTTTAAAACACGCATCAATAAAAATCATTTTTATTCCTTATTAATGATCACTTTTATGTAAGAAATAAAGCCCCACACAAAGAGCCAAAATAGAACCTGCCAAATAAGTCATATCCAAAACTGTATTAAGTTGCATTTGTAAAATTCTTTGAAAAAAATTTACAACTAAAACCATGATAATTACTTTTGCAAGCTTATCTTTTAGCTGATCCAAACTATGCACTTCTAAAACTTTTGACTGCTTTGTTTGTTTAAAATCCTCTATTTCGCTAATAAAAAGCTCATAAATTCCAAAAGAAAAAATAAATAAAACCAAAGCCATTAAATATAAATCCACAGCTCCTATGATCAAACCAACAATATCTTCATGCAAATCCACCGTAGAATTTGGCAACATAAAGTATTCAAATACATATTTTAAAACTTTAATCACATCATAACTTGCGATAAAAAATAAAACAAAAGCCCCTATTAAACCAAAAATTACAGGTAAAATAGTAACCAAACGACTTTTAACTAATAAATTCTCAAAAAATCTTTCTAGCATTTTTCTCCTTTTAAACTAACTCTAGCCATTTTTGTGCAATACGCACTGCATTTGTAGCAGCTCCTACACGAATTTGATCAGCCACACACCATAAGTGCAAAATGTTTTTATGATTAATATCACGTCTTATTCTTCCTACATAAGTTTCGTTAGTGTCACTTGTAAAAAGAGGCATAGGGTATTTTTTATTTTCTACATCATCAATCACAACAACACTTGGCGCCTTAGAAAGTATCTCTTTAACTTTAGCAACATCAACGTCTTTTTCAAAATGCATAGTAATGGCTTCACTATGACTTCTAAGTACAGGAACTCTTACACAAGTTGCTGAAATTTCAAGTTTTTTATGCAATATTTTTTGCGTTTCATTTACCATTTTTAATTCTTCTTTAGTGTAGCCATTGTCGCTAAAAACATCAATTTGGGGAATCAAATTTAAAGCCAAAGTATATGGAAAAGTTTTTGCTTCAAATTCATCTAATTTAAAAGCAAAAAAACTTTGCATTCCTTGAACTAGTTCTTCCATACCTTCTTTACCTGCGCCACTTGCTGCTTGATAAGTACTTACATCTACTCTTTTTAGATTAAATGCATCATCAAGTGGTTTTAAAACATGTACCATTTGTATGGTAGAACAATTTGGATTAGCAATAATCCCTGTTTTTTCCCAATCTTTAATATCTTCACTATTGCACTCAGGAACCACCAAAGGAACATTCTCATCCATTCTAAAATGGCTCGTATTATCAATCACCACAGCACCACATTCTACTGCGTATTTTGCATACTCAGCACTTATATTTCCTCCAGCACTAAAAAAAGCGATATCTACAGGATTTTCTTTAAAAACACTTGGAGTTAATTCTTTTACTTTATAGCTTTTACCTCTAAATTCTACTTCACTACCTGCACTTTTTGCACTTGCTAATGGCAAAATACTTTCAACTGAAAAATCAAGCTCATCTAAGACATTTAAAAGTTCTTCACCAACTGCTCCTGTTGCACCTACAATAGCTATTTTTTTCATTGTCCGTCCTTTTTTAAGTAATATTGTATTTTTTCATTTTTTCGCTAAAAATTTTCTCACTCATCCCTATAAGCTTAGCTGCTTCTGTAATATCTTGCGAATTTTTTAAAGCTTCTAAAATCAATTCTTTTTCAAGATTTTTAATATCTTTACCTTTTCTACTTTCTAAAAATAAATCTTGAACACTAATCTCATCATTTTCACTTAAAATACAAGCTCTTTGTATAATAGAAATCAATTCTCTAATATTACCTGGAAAATCATAAGCTAGTAAAGCATCTTGTGCTTCTTGACTTAAAGTTTTTTCATTAAAATCATATTCTTTACACGTATCAAGTAATACCTTTTGCGCAATTTGCAAAATTTCTTCTTGACGCTCTCTTAGCGGTGGTATATTAATAGGAATAGTATTAAGTCTATAATATAAATCTTGTCTAAATTCATTATCTGCAATCTTTTTTTCTATATGAGCATTAGTTGCACTGATAATTCTTACATCAATCTTTATACTTTTAGTACTCCCTAATCTTGTAATTTCTTTTTCTTGTAAAGCTCTTAATAATTTTGCTTGAATTTCATAAGGCATTTCACCTATTTCATCTAAAAACAAAGTGCCTTCACTAGCAAGCTCAAACAGCCCTATTTTAGTAGTATTAGCATCAGTAAACGCACCTTTTTCAAAACCAAAAAGCTCACTTTCTATCAAATTTGATGGAATTGCTGCCATATTAATAGCCACAAAAGGTTTTTGTGCTCTTTTTGAATTTTTATGTACAAAATTTGCAAAAACTTCTTTACCTACTCCACTTTCTCCAAAAAAAAGTACACTTGCATCTGTCTTAGCAGCTTTTAAAGCCAAATTTAGACAATTTTCCAAAGCCTTAGAAGTACCATAAAAATCTTGATTTTCTTCTTTTTTAGTAGTCTTTTTATTTGTTTTTTTAGAAGTCTTTTCTTGAATTATTTTTGCGCGTTTTATTGCAGTTACTAAAGTATTAATATCAAATGGTTTTACTAGAAAATCTTTTACTCCAAGCCTTACTGCCTCTATAGCGCGATTTAGCGTTGCATTGCCTGTGATAATGATAAAATCATATTTATTCTCACAAGCTTGTACAAATTCAATACCATCCATACCCGGCATATTAATATCTGTAATAATTAAATCAACATCATCATTAAGTTTTTTTAGTGCTTCAGTTGCTGATTTATAGGATTTTATAGTAAATTCTTCATACTCACCCAAAGCTATTTCGAGTGATTTTCTCATATTTATATCATCTTCAACTATAACTAAATTCATCTCAAACCTTAAGCTAAAATACCTTTTTTAGGACCACTTTTACCATGACATTCTTTATATTTTTTGCCACTACCACAAGGACAAGGTGAATTTCTAGGTACTTTAGTAATTTGTGCTTCACCGTTTTCATTAACACCACTTTCTGTAGTATTTGACAACAACTGCTCATTTTGTTCATGGCTTTTTTCTTCAAAATTTTGTACTTCTTTTTGAGTAAAAACTACATTAAATAACAATTTTAAACTGTCAAATTTAATACGCTCAACAAGCTCCATGAAAAGATTATAACTTTCTTTTTTATACTCCACTAAAGGATCTTTTTGGTTATAACTTCTTAAACCTATACCAGTTTTTAAAATATCCATTTGGTATAAATGCTCTCTCCATAGATTATCTAAAATTTGAAGATATAAAATTCTTTCAATTCTTCTAGCTTCCTTATCTTCAATAATACTCATTTTGTCTTTATAAGCTTTTTCTAAAATTTCACTTAATTTGTTTTCTACTTCAATCACACCTAAATCTTTAAAATCAGCTTCGTTTAGCTCAAGGTTACACTCATAACTTACTTTTTGCTTTAAGCTTTCAAAATGCTTAACATCATCTTCAAGCTCTGCATTTAGATAAATTTGACTTACCAAATGATTGCTATATTCAACAATATTTTTTAAAATTTTATCTTGCAAATCAAATTCTTCATCTAGTAATTCATTTCTATAATTATAGATAGTCTTTCTTTGCTCATTAGCCACATCATCATATTCAAGCAAATGTTTTCTACTTTCAAAATGTAAACTTTCAACTTTTTTTTGAGCATTTTCTACAGCTCTTGTAACAATGCGACTTTCTATATGCTCACCCTCTTCTATACCCAATCTTTCCATGATATTTTTAATGCGATCACCGCCAAAAATTCTCAAAAGATTATCCTCTAAACTTAAATAAAATCTACTTACACCAGGATCACCTTGACGCCCTGCACGACCACGAAGTTGATTATCTATTCTTCTACTTTCATGGCGTTCAGTTCCTATGATATAAAGCCCTCCTAAAGCTCTTATTTCATCATCTATTTTTATATCAACGCCACGACCTGCCATATTGGTAGCTATAGTTACTGCACCTTTTTTACCCGCATCTTGGATAATCAAAGCTTCTTGCTCGTGATTTTTAGCGTTAAGCACATGATGAGGAATGCGTTCTTTTACAAGCATATTATGAAATACTTCACTTCTTTCAATACTTGCAGTCCCTACTAAAACCGGTTGACCTTTTGCATTTGCTTTTTTTATCTCTTCAATAACTGCTTTAAATTTTTCTTCTTGTGTTTTATAAATCAAATCATCTTTATCTATTCTTGCAACCTGTATATTTGTAGGTATGGAAACCACATCTAAATTATATATTTGAGAAAATTCCGTTGCCTCAGTTTGCGCAGTACCTGTCATACCTGCTAATTTTTTATACATTCTAAAATAATTTTGGAAAGTAATATCTGCTAAAGTTTGACTCTCTTCTTGAATTTTTACCCCTTCTTTAGCCTCTAATGCTTGGTGTAAACCATCACTAAAGCGTCTTCCTTCGCTTAGCCTTCCCGTAAATTCATCAACAATTACAACTTCTTTATCTCTTAATACATAATGCACATCTTTTTCGAATAAATTATGTGCTTTTAAGGCCTGATCAAGCTGATGGGCTAATATTGCATTATCTAAGCTATATAAATTTTCTACTCCAAATAATTTTTCTGCTTTAGAAATTCCAGCCTCTGTAATCATGATAGTTCTATTTTTCTCATCAACAACAAAATCTCCACTTGGTAATTCTTGAGGAGTAGCCGCTGCTTGACCTTTTTGCATTTGTTTTGCTACTTCATTTGCTTTAATATAACCATCTAAAGTTCTATTTGTAGGTCCGCTTATTATAAGTGGAGTTCTTGCTTCATCTATTAAAATACTATCTACTTCATCAACTATAACAAAATTATGCTCTCTTTGTACTTTTTCAAGCTTTGAAAATTTCATATTATCACGCAAATAATCAAAGCCAAATTCATTATTTGTACCATAAGTTATATCACACTCATAAGCTTTTTTATGTGCTTCATCGCTATTTTGCTCTGAAAGTATCACACCTACACTAAAACCTAAAAAATTATAAATGGCACTCATTTGCTCTGCATCTCTTTTGGCTAAATAATCATTTACAGTAACTACGTGCACACCCTTGCCACTCATAGCATTTAATACAACAGGTAAAGTTGCAACCAAGGTTTTACCTTCCCCGGTTTTCATTTCAGCGATTTTTCCCTCATGCAAAACCATACCACCAATTAATTGTACATCAAAATGACGCATATTAAGCGTTCTTTTTCCTACTTCTCTAACTATTGCAAAAACATCATTTAGTATTTGGTCTAAAGTTTTTTCTTCTTTTTGAATTTGTGTTTTAAAATCTATAAAATTTTGTTTTAATTCATCATCACTTAAATTTTGGTATTTTGACTCTAAAGCATTAATTTGCGCAACTCTCTTTAAATATTTTTTTACTTCTCGATCGTTTTTTGTGCCAAATATTGCTTTAAATACACTAGAAAACATTTTTTTACCTTTAATTACAAAAATATATGCTAGATTATACCTTGATTTTAATTAGAACTATATAAAATTTTATTTGCATAAATTTTATATAATTTGTAAAATTTTTAAAGGATAATTATGAAATATTTTGTATTTTTAATGATATTTGCTTGTAATATTTTTGCTTTTGATATAAATTTTAAAAATTTTAGCAGTGATTTTGAACAAAAAGTGCAAAGTAATAATTCTTCGCTAAATTACAAAGGAAATTTTATCATCACTCAAAATAAAGCCTTTTGGAATTATACTAAGCCGAATAAAAAGCAAATTTATATCAATAACAAAGAAGTTGTTATCATAGAACCTGAATTAGAACAAGCCATTTATACTCAATTACAAAATTTACCAAATCTTCAAGCAATTTTTAAAAATGCAAAATCAATATCTCACGAAAGCTATGAAGCAAAATACGAAAATATCATATATAATATCAAACTAGAAAACGGTAGCCTTAACAGTATTTCTTATAAAGATGAATTAGGAAATTTAGTTAGTATTTATTTTTACAACCAAAAATTTGATCAAAATATCAACGATAATATTTTTATACCAAAAATTCCAAGCCATTTTGATATAATCCATTAATCAAAATGGTATCTCTTTAAACAAATCTTGTTCTTTGCTTGGTGCTAACATTTGCATTTGAGCATTTTCCATAGTTTTTAAAATCATATCCATAGCTTCTTTGCTTGTATTAACATCTTGATTAAAACTTATATTACTATCTTTAATACTGTTTGTTTGAGTAGCATTTATGTCTTTTGGCTGGGTATTATTTTGATCTGAAGTTTTAGCAACTTTAAGAATATTTTGAATTTCTTCTTGCTTAGCAGTTTCTTTTAAACCTTCTTCATTTTTTTCTAAATCTTTTACAAAACGCTTCAGTTCTTCTATATCAAATTGAGCCACTGAGTTAATTTTTAAAATATAAATGTTTTTTATTTGAGTTTTGTATTTTTTATTGCTAAATTTAAGCAAAGTTTCTTTGAAGTTATTTTTACCCACTTCTGTAAACAAATCTTCATAAAAATAACTAGATACAATAGTATTTAATGCGTCTGTAATTTTCTTTTGTTCTAAATTTTCTCCCTCAAAATCTAAAGTCATTTCAATCTTTTTTAAAGTATTACTTCCAGCTTTTGAATACAAATCTGTTCTAAAATCTTCTATGCTTAAAGAATTAGCATAAATACTACAAAAAGAAAAAAATAAAATTACTACCCATCTCATAATCACTCCCTATCTTCTTCTAAATTTATAAACTTTTCTTGCAGATAAAATCGCTTTACCTCTTTATCAAATTTTAAAATTTTTAAAAAATAATCCTCAAAAGGCATTTTATAATTATATATTATTTTTAAATTACTTGGATTAATGGCTCTTGATAAACATACATATAATTGTCCTTTTTCAAAAATTCCATCAATATCACATATTAATTTATCTATACTCATGCCTTGAGATTTATGGATTGTTATAGCATAAGCTAATTTTATAGGAAATTGAACAAATTTAGCTTTTATCTTAACTTCTAGTTTTTCATCTTTGTCTAACTCATACTCTTCTAAGGTATATTCATATGGTTTTAATTTCAATCTTTCACCATTATTTTTTTCTATCAGAATATATTCTTGCTCTTTATCTTTTATAAAATCTAAAACAACACCCTGCTCCCCATTATAATAATTTTCTTCTTTATTATTCACACAAAAAATAATCTTAGCAGCTATTTTTAATTTTAACTCACTCAAAGAATTAAGTCCATTAATCCACTGCTCGTATGTTTTATCATCTAAGGTACAATCTAGTTTTTCAGCTTTTGCTTTAAATATACTTTCTTTACCTTGTAAAAGATTTAATTTTTCAGTATTAATATGATTAGTCTTTTTATTGGTAGCACATAATAAAGTATACTCATCCATATACTCAAGTAAATTTTTTGAACTAATTAACATTTTTTTAAAGAAATTCAATATTTCTTTATTTGTTTCACCCATTCTAAGAAAAAACAAATATTCGTAAAATTGTTTATCTAAAGTTCTTTTTGTAATACTAAGTTTTAAATTAATAAATTTAAGATCATTCCAAGCTTGCGAAGAAAAAGCATATAAAGTATTTTGAAATAAAGTACTTTGAATTTGATTTTCTTTATGTTTAACCACAGGTGGAAGTTGAAAAAAATCTCCAACTAATAGAATTTTACCATTAAAACCACTTCTTGATAATCTATAATAAATCATTTCCATCAACGAAGCACTTACCATAGAGATTTCATCAATAACCAATAAATCACATTGTTTTAAAATTCTCTTTAATTTTTCTAGTTTATCTTTTTGCTTTCTATCTTCATAATATAACTCATCATAATTCTGACATCTTTTAAAAGCAAAAAAACTATGTAAAGTAACCCCACCTATATTAAAAGCACTAAGAGCGGTAGAACCCAATACAATAACAATTTTTCCTTGAACTCTATAAGATTTTATAAGCTCCATAGTTAAAAAAGACTTACCAACACCTGCACCACCACTTAAAAATACATTATTATTTTTTAAAAAAAATCTTAATTTATCTATAACTAAATTCAAGCTACTCTTTCATGCAAGATATTATCAACATCATTGGCCTATGCCATTCTTTTTTAAATTCATTTTTGAATTCAGGAAAAAGATTGATAATTTTATTAGAAGGCATTGGCTCAATAATATTGGTTATTTTAAAATTATTTTGCAATAAGGGAGAAATATAACTTGTTAAGGTACGGTGATATTTAATCACACTCTCACCTAAAAAATTATATTTATTTTTATTTTCATAAAAATAATTTTTAATAGGAAAATATTGAATATCCCCATTATTATCATATATAAAATCTTGGGAAATATTTGCGGTAAAAACAGGATGCTCAACACTAAAAACCAAACTACCATTTTTATTAAGAAGATTTGAAATATTAAAAATTAATTTTTCATAATCCTTTATATAATGAAAAACTAAAGAACTAATAACTATATCAAATTTCATATTTTGTAAGTCAGTGATTTTATCTATTTCTTCACAAGAACCTCTATAAAAGGATATTTTATTTTTATATTTACTTGTTTTAGTCTTAGCTTTATCTAACATTTTTAAAGATAAATCAATAGCAAAAACTTTTTTAGCCCCATTTTCTAAAGCATAAATACTATGCCATCCATATCCACAACCTAAGTCTAATATAACTTTATCTTTTAAGCTTGGTAAACATGTTTTAAAATCTTCCCATTCACCAGCACCATCCAATCCTACTTTAGATCTTAGCATTAAGGAATATTTATCAAAAAAAATATTATCATCATACTTATTATCTAACATTATACATCCTTATAATAACTTTATTATATCAAAACTTTTCATTTTAATCTCATCAAAACCCACAACCCACCAAATAACAATTCAATAACCAACAACACAAATCTAAGCCATAA